>JADFXY010000355.1:0-940 GCA_015233355.1 Deltaproteobacteria bacterium
CTCCGAAGCGGCCGATATCCAAATCTGGTCGGCCCAAGACCTGGACGCCCCGGCCGCAGTGCTCGGCCTGACCGGCTCCCTGACCCAGGTGATCAAGACCTTTTCGCCCAAACAAAAACGGGAAGTGACCGTCCTCGAAGGGACTGGAGCCGAGATCGCCGCGGCCCTGGCGGCTAAGCTCATGGCCCATAATCTTATCAGCGGTTGAATGGTCCGTGAAAAGGGAGGATAAATGGCCGTTTGGATAGAAGATAAAAAATGCACGGGATGCCGGAAATGCGTCAAAGTTTGTCCTTACGGGGCGGTAGAGGTAAGGGGCGAACTGGCCGTGCTGAAAGACAACTGCATCGAATGCGGAGTTTGCCTGCGAAGTTGCAAGTTCGGCGCCATTTGTTCCGATATGGTGGCGACGCCCATTCCCGATCTCTCCGGATACCGGGGGGTGTGGGTGTTTGCCGAACAGCGGGGCGGGATGCTGTCCCCGACCTCCCTGGAGTTACTTGGCTGCGCCGCGGGATTGGCCCAATCCCTGGGTCAGGAGGTGGCCGCAGTGCTGGTGGGTGACCAGGTGTCCGGACTGGCGGAGTCACTCACCGCCGCTGGAGCGGACAAGGTTTACCTGGTGGAGAACCGGGAGCTGGGCCATTACCGGACCCTGCCCTATGTCAAAGTCCTGGCTGATCTCGTTTCCCAATATCGGCCTAATATTTTTCTGCTGGGAGCCACCCATGTGGGCCGGGATCTGGCGCCCAGGTTGTCGGCCCGGCTGGATTTGGGCCTGACCGCAGATTGCACTGAATTGACCATTGACCCCAAGAGCAAGAACCTGTACCAGACCCGGCCGGCCTTTGGAGGCAATGTCATGGCCGTTATCGAATCACCCCGGACCCGGCCCCAGATGGCCACAGTCAGACCGGGGATCATGAAGGCGTTGACTCCT
>JADFXY010000355.1:1026-4619 GCA_015233355.1 Deltaproteobacteria bacterium
GGACCAGAAACAGGGGGTGAATCTGACCGCGGCCCGGATCATCGTCGGAGTAGGACGGGGTGCCTGCGACGCCGAGGGGATTAAGCTTCTGTCTGAACTGGCCCAGGTTATGGGGGCTGAAATCGGCGGCACCAGGGTGGCCGTGGAAGAGGGATTTGTGCCGCCGGAACGCCAGATCGGCCAGACCGGAGTCACGGTGCGGCCGGAGTTGTATTTCGCCTGCGGCATCTCCGGAGCCATTCAACACCGGGCCGGGATTCTTAACTCGCGGTATATCGTGTCCATTAATCGCGACCGGCAGGCGCCCATCTTTGAGGTGTCGGATTATGCCGTTAAAGCCGATCTGTTTGACGTCGTACCCAAATTGATCGACTTGCTGAAGCGGGAGCTGGCCTGAGCCGCCGAGGAGGGAAAGATGCGGAGAACCAATGCGGAAGACCTGATCCGTAAGACCTTTGCCCATTTCGTGGAAAAGGAAGTGAAACCTGTGGCCAAAGAGGTGGATGAAGCTGCCCGGTTTCCTGAGGACCTGTTTCAAAAGGTGGCCCGGACCGGGGCTTTCGGCATCCGTTATCCCCAAGAGGCTGGAGGGGCCGGCGGTAATACCACCTTGTTCTGCATCATGTGTGAGGAACTGGCCAAAGGGATGATGGGGTTGGCGGCGATTACGGCCATGCAATGCCTGATGGGGACGAATTTTCTGTTTCGGTACGGGACGGAGGATCTGCGGGAAAAGTACTGGCTCCCGGCCATTAAGGGCCGGATGGTGGCCTCCTTTGCTTTGACTGAACCGGATGCGGCTACAGATCTGGGCAATGTGTCCACCACGGCGGCGAAGATGAGCGATGGCTGGGTCCTGAACGGGATGAAGACCTGGATCACCAATGGCCCCCAGGCGGCTTTTTTTACCGTGCTGGCTTCCACGGACCGATCTAAGGGACTGAAGGGGCTTAATTTTTTCTTTGTCCCCCGGGATACGCCGGGCGTGTCGGTGAGTAAGAAATTTGACAAACTGGGCACCCGGTGCACCGAAATATCGGAGGTCGCTTTCAAAGATGTCCGGATCCCTTGGGAATACATGCTGGGTCAAGAAGGCACGGGGGTCTCCAACCTGACCTCGATTTTGGCCGAGATCAGGACCATGACGGCCGCCCTGTCCTTGGGCCTGGCCCGGGCTGCCCTGGAGGATTCCATCCGCTACGCCAAAGAACGGGTCCAGTTTGGCCGGCCCATTGCCCAATTCCAGGCCATTCAAATGAAAATCGCCCAGATGGCCGTGGGCATCGAAGCATCGAAACTACTCACCTACAAGGCTGCCGGGTTGGTGGATCAGGGGATTAATTGCACTCAGGAGGCGTCCATGGCCAAGCTGTTTGCCTCGGAAACGGCCTGCACCTGCGCCGACGAGGCGACCCGGATTTTTGCCTCCTATGCTTATTCCAATGAGTATCCCGTTCAGCGGTATTACCGGGATACCCGATTTCTACTCTATGGTGGCGGTACGTCGGAAATACTTCAGATCAACATCGCCCGGGAGATGCTCAAATGAGCCCAAGTGCGTGTCAACAATTGATGGATAAGGTAATCGGCCCCGGTCTGTGCGTGGCCTGTGGGGCTTGCGTTAATCTGTGCCCCTATTTCAGCTTTTATGATGGCCGGGTGGCTTTGACCGACCAGTGTGACCGGGAAGAAGGCCGATGTCACCAGGTTTGCCCCCGGCTGGAAGATGCCGCCCCAAGAGATGAGACGGCGGAATCACCCATTGGACCGGTCAAGGATGGGTTCACGGCCTGTATGCCCAAAGATGGGATGAAGCCCAAGGTCCAGTACGGGGGCATTGTCACGGCCATCTTGACCAGGGCCTTGAAGGACGGTTTGGTCGCGGCGGCTATCGTCACCGATAAGGGTGGGGATGGCTTCCCCCATGGGGTGGTGGCCCGGGATATCGATGCGGTGATGGCCAATGCCGGATCCCGCTATGTCGGGGCGGCGGCTTTGAGCGCCTTTAACCGGGCGGTCAATGATGGCTGGACAAATTTGGCCGTGGTGGGCTTGCCCTGTCAGGCCACCGCGGTGCGACGGTTGGCCGCGGCTGATGCGACTCGTCAGGCGGGTTTGTCGGTGGGGTTGTTTTGCACCTGGGCCTTAGACCACCGGCGGCTTCAGTCCTTTCTGGCCGAGCAAGATGTCCACCGGGCCTACCGGTATGACATTCCGCCGCCTCCGGCCAATGTTTTTCAAGTTTTTACCCCGGAAGCGGTCCGAGAGTTTCCCCTGGATATGATCCGGCCTCTGGTGATGAAAGGATGCTCCCGGTGCCCCGACATGACGGCGGAAGAGGCGGACATCTCCATCGGCGCGGTGGAGGGCACCCCTGGGTGGAACACGGTCATTGTCAGGACCGATAAGGGGGCAGAGGTCATCAGGTTAATGCAAAAAAAAGGTGATTTGGAAATCCGACCGTTGCCGGCGGGAAACCTGGATCATCTGAAAGATGCCGCCGCCTTGAAACGTCGCCGGGCGTCCTCTAAATAGGGACAATCATGCAGTACGATGTCAGCTTCAAGTTCTTGTTCGAAAAATGCGCTCCGCAGATTATCCGGCAATTGGTCGGGATACCGGTAGTCGAGAGCGACTCGGTGGAACCTTTGCCGACCGAAACGGTCAGCCTGAGGCGGAGTGACGCGGCCTTTAGGGTCACGGATGAAAACGGTAACCAAGAAATCGTCTTGCTGGAAATCCAAACCAATTGGGAAGAGGATGTCCCGAAAAGACTCCTTGAATATCGCAGCCGATATCTGGTAAAATGTAAGGGAAAGATTACTTCCTGCGTCTTGTTGTTAAAGCCCGCCGCCGGAGCTGTGGGGCATTACGAGGACAATGAGATATCGTACCGTTTCCGGCTGATTCGGGTTTATGAATTCGATGCGGAGGAGATAATCTCTTCAGGGGTGACCTGCTTGTTGCCGCTGGTTCCGATCATGCGTCATGGCCTGGACCTGCTGCCCGGAGCAGACCAACTGGTCTACGATAGCCCGCTGCCGCTGCAAGATAAAGTTGATCTGTTATCCGCCATGACCGCCTTTACCGGATTGGTGTCGAAAAAATTGGCCCAAGAACTCTTTTCCAGGAGGAGGGACCTCATTATGGAATCGTATGCCTATGAGCTTTTTAAAAAAGAAGGGTTCGATGAAGGCAAAAAAGAAGGAACAGCCATTACGGCTCAGGAAGATATCATCAAAATAATCCAGGTCCGCCTGGGCCTGATCTCCGGTTCTATGGAGAAGATCATTCACTCACTTGACGAGCCTGAAAAATTGAGCCGGTTACTGGTTCTGGCGGCCACAGCGGATTCTTTGCAACGTTTTGAATCGGAACTGGAAGAGATGGTCAAGCGGCCGTCCTGACCTCGCAACCTTCAACGGAAGTTACTCCTCCCCATCCCTGGCCGGGATGTGACACAGATACTCAAACCAGCAAGAACGAGGCGATCATCTTGGATTTTAATCTAACTATGAAGCAAAAGGCGGTCCGCCGGATGGTCCGGCAATTTGCCGAACAAGAGCTGGGGCCCATAGCCCGGGAGATCGATG
>JADFXY010000356.1:0-4599 GCA_015233355.1 Deltaproteobacteria bacterium
CGGCCGGTTCGCTCATGACCGATCCGCCTAGTCCTTAGGTATACCCGGGAGGGAATCCAACCAGGCGCCGGATTCGAAGTATCGTTCATATATGTCACCCAGGGCGCCGGTCCCCCTGGCCTCGTCAACAAAGTTATCCGTCCACAAAAGGAAGTCCATCTGACCCTTGGGCAGGCCGATACAATAGTAATCCTGCGTATAGGGACCAAACAACGGGACCACCTGAGTTTCCAGTTTGTCTCGATTCATCAAGGCCCAGAGAAGGACAAAGACATAATCGTGAACCATCAAGTCGGCCTTTTTGTCTAGCACCGCCTGGACCGCTTGTAACCGAGTCTCAAAAGTCAGAAATTTAGCTTTGACAAAATGGGCCCGGGCAAAGTCTTCGCAACTCGTGCCCTTTTTCACCGCGATGGTTAACTTTTCTCCTACTCCCATAAGTTCGGTTAGGGTGTTCACTTTGCCCAAACGGTCCAGGGCCGCCCGGGACAATAGGATCGATTGCCCGCCGACCAGATAGGGTTTAGAAAAATAGATGTCCCTGGCCCGTTGGGTGGTCATGGTCATGCCTCCAATGACAACGTCCACCTGGTTATCTTGAAGAGCTTTAACATACTGAGACGTGGGCATGGGCACGAATTTCGGCTTCACTCCCAGCTTGGCGGCCATAAGGTTGCCCAGTTCCACATCGAATCCACCCCGGGTGCCGTCTTTCTTTTGAAAAGAGAACGGCAGAAATCCGTCGTTAATGCCTATCTTCAATTCATTGCTTTGGGTGATTTGGCTGAGGCGGTCGGCCGGCCCAACGGATCCCGGGGTGGCGCAGGCGGTCAAACCCACTAGCGCCAGAGTACATAGTATCAATGTGACAATGTTGCATTTATTAGTCCGGTGCCGCATGATGGTCCTCCCATATGGTTTCAGAACACAACTATCTTCCACGATGATTACAAACCAAGGATTAATACTGCCGGAAAGGATTTCTGAGATTGACTGATCAGGCGAATTCAGTTATACTGCCAAATAACGGCAGTATCCGTAGCGGAGATCGTGCATCCCGGAGACCGTGAATATGTCCCGGAGACCGTGAATATGTCAAAGGAGATTGGCGATCTTGGAATATTATACGAAATCTCACTCAAACACAAGGATTAATCGCTTTCCCACAGTTTTTTTAGGCCTTTTTCATCGTGGCCGATAGATGTGAAATAAACCTACCTCATCATGGATGGATTGAGGCGTCTAACACGCGACCAGGGAATGGATGTCATCATCAGCCCGGCCGATCCTTCCACCAGCCTGCCCAATTCTGCTTGCTTCTTGGATCCGCCGGTGTTGAGTCCGACAGAGTCTATTTTTCTTCATCCTTTGGGATGTTGAAAATCAGGAAAGGAGCAGCCTATGAGCGTCGGCTCGGTCAACACCCTTGGTCCCATCATTCAACTTAACCAGGTCCAACGTGATACCGCCAAGACATTGAATCAATTGGCCACCGGACAACGAATCAATTCCGCGGCCGATGACCCGGCGGGACTGGGCATTTCTGAAAGGATGAAAGCCCGGATCAACCAAAACGAAGCCCAGGTCCGTAACCTATCCCTGGGGAACAACTTCAACCAGACGGCCGAAGGGGCTCTGTCCGGGATTAATGAGGCTTTGGGCTACATCCAGGAACTGGCTGTCCAGGCCCAGGATGTGACGTTAACCTCCAACGACCTCTTGGCCATTCAAGAAGAGATTGACCAACTCAGCACCTCGATCCGGGATACCGTGCTCAGCACTAAATTCAACGACCTGAACGTCCTCCCGGCTGCCTTGCCAGACCTGCTGAAATTATCCCAGATTAATGTCCTGGGGGATCCTAACCGGGCGGCTCAAACCGCCCTGGAGGCCATCGACACGGTCAGCTCCCTCCGGGCCGGACTGGGGTCGGGTATCAACGCCACGGAGCGGACGATAAATGCCTTGAACAATGCCACCATCAATACCGTCGCGGCTGAATCCCAAATCAGCGATGTAGACATCGCCAAAGCGGTCACCGACCTGTCTGCCGAAAACATCCGAAGACAAGTGGCCATCGGAGCCTTCAAACTGGCCATTAAGTCGAATGAAGACACAACGGGAAGCTTGTTGTCGACCATCGTTTGACCCGGCCTGCCTATTCGTGGAGGGAACCTCAATTATTCCCGACGATGGCCGGATAATAGTTCAGCGTCTGGTCCGATTGATATATAGCAATCAATACCACACCTCAAAATCCTGTCAATCGGGGCAACCCTGCTTTTCATATGAGGCATTACCTGATTTATTTGTAATCCATGGGGTGGCTGATGACGCTTCGCACCCTTACCCGGCTTTCTTGATAAGTTTGATTGAGACTGAGGTGAGCCTGGTTATTCATTAAGATACAGGCAACCGCGAGACGGGATGCCGCGATGGAGAAACGGAGTGATAATCTTTTGGCGGGAGAAAATATAGAAAACCGTGGGAGGATGGGGTTAAGAATTGGTGAAAGGTGTTGATTGGGTCAGATCTGGGAGCCGGTCGGACTATCTGGTCGACTGCTCACCGGTATCTAGGGCGTAAGAAATTTTTTTGAGCAATTCAGGAAAAACGGCCAGGGTCCGGGGGAGTTTTTCGATGTCAAATGTCTTGGCTTGATGGAGTAACTCGTCTCCAATGGTTTGAAGGACACGGAACTGATAAGTCATACCCAGTTCTTTGATCTGATGGGCGAACGCTTCGATTTCGTCGATAAAAAAAGTCTTGTTGATTCTGGTCCATTTATCCATAAATTGGTTTTCCATGACCCGCATTAAATCGACCAGTCTCTCCCGGTCTTCCGGCGCACTTGAGGCCGGGGCCAGAATCCGCCCATCCCGGTAAATGAATCCATTGGTCGGATAGGCCGGGCCCTTGGTCCCCCTGGGCAAGAACCGGCTCAACGCCGCCACCAACTCCTTTTTGCTGACGGGCTTCTTTATGTAAGCATCACAACCGGCGCTTTTCATCTTTTCCTGGTCTTCTTCCATGACCGAGGCGGTCAGGGCGATGATGGGGATTTTTTTTAGCCCATCAGTCGTTTTTATAATCCGGGTGGCTTCCGGTCCGTCCATCACCGGCATTTTAGTCTCCATCAGAATCAAATCGGGTCGATAGAGTCCGGCCAACTCAACCGCCCGGTGACCATTGGCCGCTTCGATAATAGTTATATCGGAATGATTCAGAAATCCCCTCAACAAAGCCCGATTGTCGGGGGCATTATCCGCGACCAGGATGGTGGCCCGTCCCAACCCGGCAGGTCCGTCCACCTCAATCCGGGAAATCCTTTGGCCCCGCCCTCCGGCGGTGACAATGGCCACATTTTTTAGCACTACTTGAAAAAAACTGCCCTTGCCCGGCTCGCCGGCCACGGAAATGGTCCCACCCATCATCTCCACCAGTCTCTTGGTAATGGTTAAGCCCAGCCCAGTTCCACCATATTTGGCGGATCGGTGTCCGATTTGTTGCCGGAAGGCCTCAAAGATGATTTCCCGCATATCTATAGGGATGCCTATCCCGGTATCCTCAATCGTCAAGATGAGTTCCGCCGCGCCTTGATTTGAGTTTGAAGAGTTGGTTTCTACTCTGAGCGAAACGTGCCCGGCCTCGGTGAACTTAACGGCGTTGCCGACCAGGTTGAACAAAATTTGCCTGAGCCGCACTTCGTCGAGCATCAAGTAATCCGGCAGGTGGGGATCTATTTCTACATAGAATTCCAGTCGCTTGTTGCTTACGCTTTGAGAAAATATTTCTTTTATTTCATCAAAAATAAAGCGCGGGTCAACTGCTGCGGGTTGTAGCTCAAACTTTCCGGCTTCGATCTTAGATAGATCCAAGATATCGTTAATCAGACTCAGTAAGGTCTGGCCGCTGGAAACGATGGCCGTCAAGTAGTGCTGCTGCTGTTCACCGGTCAGTTGAGCCGCCAGTAATTCGGTGAAGCCGAGAATAGCGTTCATCGGAGTGCGGATTTCATGGCTCATATTGGCTACAAACTCACTCTTGGCCCGATTTGCGATTTCCGCTGCTTTTTGGGCCTGGGCCATGTCTTCCATCATATTGATAGCCGCAATCTGCATCTCTTCAAGCCGTTTTCTTTCGCGGGCCAACTCCTGTTCACGAATTTCGGCTTCATATAACTTCTCGGCTAATTTTTGCCGCAGTTCCTTTTCGTTGGCGGCCGTCTCTTCAAATCGGCTAAGGATCTTCTCTGTTTTAACAAATTGTTCGACGACTAATTTGGCGGTGATTTCCGACGCTCGGCGGGCCACCCGGACTTCTTCCCGCAACAGTGCATTTTCCTCTAATATCTCTGAAGGACTTCTTTCTTTCACGAGTCTCTCCATCCATCCAACCGCGTCGGTATCGCTGTAACCAGTCCAAGGTGACGGGACCTGACACCGGTGCTCTGACTTCGGGGCTATTCACAAAGGAAACGTCTTCACTCTATATTCAGGCAGGCCCCGGCGTCATTGATGTCTGCCGGCCATTTTTTATTGCGCAACAGGAGTTTTACGAGAGATCCATCACATGTACGGTGCAAAAGAGGCAGGCATC
>JADFXY010000357.1:0-4585 GCA_015233355.1 Deltaproteobacteria bacterium
TAAATCATTGATTATCAGCAAAAGGTTTTCACTGGCTTGACTGACTGATTCAGCAAAGGATTTTTGTTGGGTGCTTAACTTGCTGCCCAGTAATAATTTGTTAAACCCTTTGATGGCATTCAAAGGAGTTCTAATTTCATGGCTCATATTAGCTAAGAAATCGCTTTTGGCCCGGTTGGCTTGTTTAGCCTGTTCAGCTAATTTTTCAAGCTCGTTTTTTGCGTTCTCCAAGTTAAACTGTAGAGTTTCCGACACGCTCAAGGCTTTTCTAAGCTCTTGGGAGTGAGCCTCAGCTTCTTCTTTGGCTTTTTTTAATTCCAATTCCACCTTCTTGCGGTCGGTGATGTCATGGTGATGCCATAGGCGACCATACTGTTTCCCGTCAATAACAATAGGAATGAAGTCCCGCATCCATGCCCGCTTGCCCCTGATAGCGATTTCCTGGCCCTTTACAGGTTGGTTTTTAGTTACCAATTCCTGGATACGGGCAATCTCTTCTGATGGATGGGCATAAACGTTTTTGATTTTTTGTATCATTTCCGGGCCAGACAACCCGAGTAGATCTTCCGGTAAATCGTCTAATTGGAAAAGGTCGCAGAACGCCTGGTTTACAAAATCTACCCGGTTGTCCTCACTCACCACGAGGATACCGCTATAAAGAATTGAAAGAATAATTTGAAATCGCCGAAAGATAGTTTGCAGCGCCTCCTCTATCCGCCTGCGTTCGGTGATGTCTAATACTACCCCAATGAAATTTTTAGGTATGCCTTGCGAGTCCCGGACCAAAGAAACGCATAAATTTACCCAAATAGTCGCTCCATCCTTCCTGACGTACCGGTTGTCCCTCATAAAGCAAGGAATCTCTCCGGCCAGTGTTTGCCGGACATCTTCTAGGTCAAGCACAAGGTCCTCTGGGTGGGTTACCTCTCGAAGAGTCAACTCATAAAGTTCAGTTAAAGAATAGCCTGTTATATCAGCGAATCGTTGATTTACCTTGGTGAACCGCCCTTCGGTTGTAAACTCCACAATCCCAACACTAGCTTGCTCGAAAATGATCCGAAAACGTTCCTCGCTCTTGCGCATTGCTTCTTCGGCCTTTTTCCGCTCGCTAATCTCCTGTTGGAGTTCTTTGGTTCTAAGGGCCACCTGCTTTTTTATGGATAGAAACCAGACGACAAGGAAAAGAGCCACACTTGTCACGGCGGCAAGGGTAATCAGAATATATTTTATTACCGATTGCATAATCTTTTCGGATGGCTCGACCATGCCAAACCACTTCGAATGGATTTGATCATACTCTCCGGTAACCATTATGATGTTCAGTCCTTCTGTTAACCGGTCAAGAAGTTCCTTTTTTCCTTTTCGGAC
Organism: Deltaproteobacteria bacterium; assembly: GCA_015233355.1. Taxonomy (GTDB): domain Bacteria; phylum Desulfobacterota; class JADFXK01; order JADFXK01; family JADFXK01; genus JADFXK01. Next base: position 1,369 of record JADFXY010000357.1, read on the forward strand.
TGCAAAACTAAATGGCCTATTATAGTCATCTATGATGATCGGAGAATGTTCTAAGTTGTTGAGCCCCAGTTTTTTTAAATGAAGCAAGCCCACAAGTTTCGGCATCAGAGCGGCATCTCCTTTTCCGACAGCCAGGAGTCTAAGGGCTTCGGGCAGGCTGTCCGTCAGCACAAGCCGATCAGCAGTTGTTAGTCCCTTTGAAACAATATATTGGTGGGCGGCGTCATCCTTCATCACTATGAGTCTTTTGCCGATCAAGTCTTTCTTTGACCTTATCGCGTTATGGTTTTTGGGGACAAAGACGGCATCGTATGAGATGGTGTGAGGCACTGAAAAATCAAATAATTTATCCCTTTCCTTGGAATACGCCATCATGGGCAGAAGGTCGATCTTCCCGGTTTCGAGCGCCTTCATGGCTTGTTCCCAAGGACCCACATGGATATCGATCTCCAACCCCATGACTTTGGTCACGGCTTTGATCAGGTCCACGCAGTAGCCATCCGGGATTCCTTTCTGGTTGACAAAGGTATAAGGATAGTATTGATCTACAATGATTGTTGAAAGGGGTTTATTAGGAGATGGCTGGTCGTCTGCCGCGACGTCTTCTTGGATTTGGCTCTGGGGGGGAAGGATAGGCTGCGTCACGTTGGCTTGCATCTTAGTCTGAAGAGGCGGCTCCTCGGCAGCATAAAGCATGAGTCCCGAGGCAAGAATTGCGGTCAGAAGAATAAGCAATGGTAGTCTGGAGCGCATAAATAAGGAAAGCCAGAACTTGACCATATCATGGTCCTCCGGTATCAATCTGATTAGTCACAATACGACTCTTCACTAGTTCAAGTGGGAAATCGCGATGACTTAATTTTGCATGTCTTGGGCTTATTACATAATAGAATGATAAATCAGGATATTTTATGATGGAGATCCCGGCAATGATCGATCACGCCAGAGTCAGTCTATCCAACCCGGTAACTCACTGTTCATTTTGATCCAACACCTTCCGCACGACTTTGGCAATGTGATTCCGTTCTATCGGCTTCAAAATGAACTCCTTGATGCCCATTTCTTTAGCCTTCTCTTTAGAAATTGTCTCACTGAAGCCGGTACATATTATTATCGGGATATTGGGGCGGATGGCGAGAATCTCTTTAGCCAGCCTGTCTCCCGCCAAGTCGGGCATCGCCATGTCGGTCATAACCAGGTCAAACAGCTCAGGATCTTTGATGAATTCGTCCAAGGTTTCTAGACTGCTCGTCTTCATGGTCACCTTATATCCCAAACGTTCCAAAATCCACTTGCCGACCGCGGCTATCTCCGGCTCGTCATCCACCAAAAGTATCCTTTCCGAGCCTCCAGGTATCACTTCCATACCGTTGTCCGTCGATGTCGCTATTCCCTTGATGGCGGGAAGAAGAATAGTAAATGTCGTTCCTCTGCCTGGTTCACTGTAGACTCGAATTGTTCCATGATGACTCTTAACTATGCCGTGAACAATCGCCAATCCCATGCCGGTGCCTTTACCTTTCAGTTTAGTGGTAAAGAATGGATCGAAAATCCGGTCTAAAATGTTTGTTCTTATCCCATGCCCCGTATCGCTCACGACAAGTTTCAGATGGGGACCTGCTTGTAGGTCGACGTATCTTGAGGCTGATTCAGGATCAAGATAGAAATCATCTAGTTCAACCTTCAATATTCCAACATCTCCTTCCATGGCATGAGCCGCATTCGTACAAAGGTTCATCAAGACTTGATGGATTTGAGTCGGATCACCCAGGATAATATTTTCTTGAGCTGATATTTCTTGCTTGATTTGGATGTTGGTGGGGATGGACGCCCGGATCAGTTTCATTGTCTCTCTTATGATTAATGAAACATCGATAGGTTCTTTCACCTCTTCCTCTTGACGGCTAAGCACCAATATCTGTTTGACTAATTCTTTGGCTCTTTTTGCCGCCTTAAGTATTTCCTGCAAGAAATCCACACCTTCAGAACGGGCTTGGGCATCTTCAATAGCCAGCTCGGTATAACCAAAGATAGAAGCGAGGATATTGTTAAAGTCGTGTGCTATCCCACCAGCCAACATACCTATAGCTTCCATTTTTTGGGTGTGATAAAGTTGGGCTTCCAGTTTTTTCCTTTCTTGTTCAGATTTCTTTGCCTCAGTAATTTTCCAAACCGCATCCATCAGCAGACTAAGCTGGCGGGCATCACCATCATTATAGTCCGTTTCCTTGTTCCCTACGCCCACCACGGCCACGATCTTATTATCTCTACAAATTGGTATTGTTAAAAAATTAGATAGAGGAACATGTCCTTCCGGAAATCCCTTTTTCAAAGGGTTGGGAGCTTGAAAATCATTGATCATTATTAACTTTCGTTGACGGACCGCTTCTCCCCAGATGCCTGTCTTATCAAGTTCATATTCAATTTGAGGGTTGGCGATAGAACATTCCTTCATAGAGTCTTTCGACCAGGTGTTCAGGGTGAACAGTTTCTTCTCTTCATCATAGTAGCTTATATAGCCTATTTTGCTACTGGTTAAAACGATTGCCTCATTCAGGACGGAATCCAACAACTCCTGAATTGAACTTGCATGGTGCTGAGAAATGGTTAACAGGCTTTGCAAACGAGATTCGTTAAGTTTAATCTCGGCTTCCGACTTCTTCCAGTTGGTCATGTCACGAAATATGCTGAGCCGAGACAACCCGCCATCAGGATTTTTTAAAGGGACACTGATGAACTCATAGGTCTTTTTGTTTTTGAGTGAGTTCCATTCCCAACGCGCCGGTGCACCCTCTAACGTGAATTGCTGACGACATTGGGGACATATCCCGTCTCGTTCATAGAAATATGAGAAGCACTTACGCCCTTCAATGGACCCAAATTCCCTGGTGCCGGCCGGGTTGAGGTATTCAATTTCGTAGTTTCGGTTAATTATACATACGCCGTCTTCTATCGTATCCAATATGTTCTTCAGCCTTTTTCTTTCATGCTCAGCAATTTTCAGGTAATTTTCGGCATTATCCCTTTCTCTTTTCAAAGCCTCTTTTCCTTCCATCCGCTCATCATTCTGCCGTTCAAGGGCATCGGCCATTTCATCAAAATGACGAGCCAAGTCACCAATCTCTCCCGGCACGTGTTGGAGGTTTGTTCGGGCGGAAAGATCTCCTGAGGCAAGTCTCGTGGTCGCATTAACCAGGGATCGTACCCCGCGGAGGAC
>JADFXY010000358.1:0-4580 GCA_015233355.1 Deltaproteobacteria bacterium
GGCCTGAAGCGGCGAAACGGGTCCAGGCCATGATCCGGAAAATGGATGAACTGGGCTTTGGCGCCTGTTCCAACGAGGCTGAATGTGAAGCCGTATGTCCCAAAGAGATTTCGATCACCAACATTGCCCGGCTGAATCGAGAGCTGATCAAGGCGGCCTTCGGCTCTCCGTTCTAATAGATTTCCTCATCAGATTTTGGTGTGACCTCTGTGGCCCTCCCTCACCGGCGGGCTACAGTCGCGTTAGGGGAATGTGTCATGGAGTTTTTTGATTTAGTACCAGAAATGTATCCGCAGATTTCGCAGAGTTACGCAGATGGAAAAGACCCAGAGACATATTTAGGCCCTAATCTATGTAACTCGGTGTAGTATATTGATTTAATTGTGTCCCTTGATGCTAATCGCTTAGCCTGTTCGTCGAACTCAGGTTATAATTTCTGAAAATAAAAGGGGCTGACGGTCATTGAAACCGTCAGCCCCTGGTAAATCAGAATTAAGATTTTATTTTAGAATTCAGCCTTGAGGCCCATCTGGTACAGACTGGTGTCCGGACCGGCGCTCTTGAGGTCATAGTTGGTTCTTTCCATAGCGGTATAGACCATCAAGCCCTTGGCTAAGTCGTAAGAAATACCGTATATTTGAGTTTTTTCCTCGGCGCTGGTTCTGGCGTCGTCATCGGGAGTGTAGTCGTCATATTTGGCAAAGAGGCGCAGGCAAGGCCAGAAGGGCATCTTAACAAAACCGGCCACATCCCAGCCAGTTCGGTTCTTTTCTTCCGTGCTCGTTTTGGTGCCTTTCCCGGCGTAGTATTGACCGAAGATGGTAAACAACTCATGTTGATAGGACGCGGTGTAAAGCTGAATATTCCATTGGGGATAAGCAGTAGAACCGGCCGGGACGGCAAACTTAGCATCGCTTTCGCCGTTGCCGTATTGGGCTGCCAACCGGATCCCTTTGCCCCAGTCAAACATGTTGAGCGGCCGAATCCAGAGTTGACCTTCAAAGAACTTGGTGTCGTTCCGTTCGTTGCGGTCAAACCCGGCGCCGTTGTATACACCGAAATACACACCGCCCCAACGGGAGGCATACTTGCTTTCAACTCTTTCCTTAAATTCTTTGTCCATCTCGCCTAAGGTCAGGTGCATGTTGGCGCCGTAGTCGGAGGTGGACATGATGTTGTGACGATCCAGGAAGTTTTTGCCTTCCACCCGATATGGCCAAAGGGAGTCGTCATAGTTATCGGAAGCGTTGTGGACCAGGCCGACTTCACTCTGGAGCCGGAATTGGTCGCCGAGCATTTCCATACCGAATAGATTCTTGAAATCAAACAGGCCGTATGCATACTTGATGCGGACTTCCCAGCCGATTTCACTGGCGTCGGTACCTGTGCTGCCCCGTTTTTTATCATAGGTAACGTCAACAGTGGCTCGGGTCGAGAACCAGGGGGTGAATTCCTTGCCCAAAGTGAGGTAAGCCCGGTCTAGAGAGAACCCGTTGTCATTGGCTTTGGAGCCGGAGTCATAGTTCCGGATAAAATAATTGATAAAATAAGTTCCGCCCAACGAAACTCCTTGCAAGCCTTTGGGCAGGTTGAGGCCTTTTTCTTCGTCCTTCTTAATTTCCTTAGCTTCATCTTTGGAAATAACGCCCTTTTCCATGAGCACATCGGTTAGGGATTTACCCGCCGAAGATTTGACTGGTGGCTGGACGTCATCAGCGATAACCTGCTGGGTCAATAAAAAAACAAACCCGAACAGGACGGCCATGATACAAATAGCTCTTCTCATAATCCTTTTCTCCTTTCACTGATCTCAGTTAATGTTTCCCCCCCCGGGGTGTATCGTTACGTGGTGACCCCCCGGTCACCGCGTGGTCTACATCGGGACTATTTATTGCTGCGGTCTGCCCGCGGCTGGTCTGGAATGATTTCCTACCCAATCTAGGGGAGCAGTATATTCATAGATTTGATCTTGTCAAGATAAAAGTAACACAATAGTCGGGGTGATAGAGTCGATTGACTAATTTTGTCGTCCGTCGGATACACAAGTTATTTTTTTCACAAATATTTCTTGGTGAAATGAAAAAAATTAAGAAGATTTCTTTTCGCAGTTCAATTAGGGAACATAGCCGTGGTCTTGAAAGGCATGGGCCGACGACTGCACCTACACCTAATGTTTAACCGGGCTATTGACATCTGCCGATGAAACCAGGTAGTGTTATTGCATCTTGATATTTGCGGTCAGATTCTCTACCTTGCCTCATGGTGACTATTTATGCGATTTGCAAAGATACAGGTCGGCGTCGATGCCGTCAAACCATTCGCCCTGGTCAAGTATTTTTCTTTCACCAGCTTCATTGTGATCATGCTGGGGGCCATTATCTTGACCTGGATTCTGAGCCATCGGGCCAGGATTTCCATTTTGGAACGTTCTGAAGGGTATGCCCTACTTTTGGCCGAAAATCTAAACCATCAGGTCTTTTTGCAGTTTATTGTTCCGACTGTGTTCAAATTTGGGGAAATCAGTCTCCGGGAGGAAGTTCAATATGAACGGCTCGATAATATTGTCCGGGCCACTATTCACAGTTTTCATATTGATCGCGTGACGATTTTTGATTTAAAGGCGAGCATTGTTTATAGTACCGACAAGGCGCTGGTTGGTCAAGAAAACAAGGGTGGTCTTGATTATCAGGTGGCGTTGAAAGGGCGGCATTCATCTCGCCTGGTCTCTAAAGGCGGCTCGATGTGGTTTGATTTCATCACCGTTGTCCAGGAGAAGAAGTTAATTACATATATTCCGTTACGCGCTGAAAAAGCTTTTTATAACTTGACGGGACCCATCCTGGGCGTTTTCGAGATAACACAAGATTTGTCCTCTGAGTATGAAGATGTGGTCAAGAATCAATATCTGATTTCCGGAGTTTCACTTGGAATTATGATCATGGTTTTCATCGTTCTGCGCCAAATCGTGAAACGAGGCGAGACAATTATCGAACGGAGATCACAGGAACGCAAGAAATTAGAGGAGCAACTTAATCAAGCCGAACGTCTGGCCGGTCTGGGGCGGATGGTGGCCGGAGTCGCCCATGAGATTCGGACGCCGCTGGGTATTATTCGAAGTACGGCGGAACTGCTTGGTAAGAAGATCAACAAGTACGAGCCCAACAACCGGCTGGCCGAGGTTATTGTTGAAGAATCCAGGCGATTGAATAATATCGTTACGGAATTTCTGGACTTTGCCCGGCCTCAAACGCCACGGCTGGCCCCCTGCAACGTCGAAAATGTCTTGGATAAGAATCTGTTTCAGTTAGCTTCGGAAATGGATCTTAGACAAATTATTCTTGAAAAGAAATATGTTGGTGGCGGTGTTAATATCATGGGGGACTCGGACCTGCTATATCGGGCGTTTCTTAATATTTTTAACAATTCCGTGGCCGCCATGCCCTCAGGTGGCCGGATCAACGTGACCACCACCGTCAAAAATGATAATCAGAACAGCTTGTTTGAAGTGTGCATTGCTGATACCGGAGAAGGAATCGATCCGGACATGATGAAGAGAATTTGTGACCCTTTTTTTACTACTAAAGAAAAGGGGACCGGACTGGGGCTGTCCATTGTTAAGAATATCCTGGACAGCCATGCCGCAGTCATTGATTTCCAAAGCCCGGTCGCCGAATCTTCTCCCATGGGGACAAAGGTGATTATTAGCTTTCCTTTGGCCGAGTTGCCCGGTGAAGCCGGCATCCCTAAGCAGGTAATTTAAGTAACAATATATCTTTTCAGCTTATTTCAGTGAGTCTAGTATGGAAACCATCCTGGTTGTAGATGATGAAAAGAATTATCTAATCAATTTGGAAGCTCTTCTCTCAGAGGAGAGAGATTATGAAATCTTGACGGCGGAAAGCGGCATCCAGGCTTTGCAGGTTCTTAAAGAACACGAAGTTGATCTGGTCATCACCGATCTAAAAATGCCCGGGATGGACGGTTTACAGCTTTTAGAAGAAGCCAAGAAAAGGAACTCCGGTCTGCCGGTCATCGTACTTACCGCTGATGGGACCATCGATACTGCGGTTGAAGCGGTTAAGAAAGGTGCTTACGACTATTTGACCAAGGGCGGGTATAGTAATGACGAGTTGATGTTACGGGTCGGCAAGGCTCTTGAGGTGTCCGCCCTGGTCAAGGAAAAGCGCTTATTAAGCGAAGAACTGAGTCAGAAATATGGGTTTGACAATCTGGTGGGCAAAAGCAAGCCCATGCAGAAGACCTACGAACTAATCCGGAAGGTTGCCGACACCAAGGCCTCGGTGCTGATCATCGGTGAATCCGGTACGGGAAAGGAACTTATCGCCCGGTCAATCCATTTTAACAGTCGCCGGCGTGACAAACCTTATATTTCCGTGAATTGCACGGCACTTACGGAGTCGTTGCTGGAAAGCGAATTATTCGGACACGAAAAGGGCTCTTTCACCGGAGCCATCGCCGGCAAAAAAGGCCGTTTTGAGTTGGCCGACAAAGGCACTCTCTTTCTCGACGAAGTTGGAGAAATGTCGACTCAACTCCAGGTCAAACTGCTCCGGGTTCTG
>JADFXY010000359.1:0-4577 GCA_015233355.1 Deltaproteobacteria bacterium
CTGAACTTCATACTCCGGTGAATGAACAATTCCACCACAAAGGCATAAACCGAAGACAACACCGCGGCGTCAATAATTCTAATACGTCATCAAATAAATTGATCTATGACTCCGGCTTACAAAAACGTCATCCGTTCCCTGACTCAAAAATCAGGTTTTTCGCATAGTAAAATCAGAGGATTCCCGATTGACGGGAAAACAAACTCAGGTTATATGTGAAGCCGGTATCAATCAGCCTAGGTCGAATGCCGAAATTTTGCCTAAACAAGGCCGAGATAAACTAGGCAATACGTAAAAGACCGCCCAATCTATCTCTCACCAACCCGGATTAAGAGGTATGTGCTATGAGCAGAATCAGAAGACTACTTAGTAAAACGATGGCCACATTCGCGGGTGCGCCGGTCTTGGCTGCCCTCCTGCTGGCTGGATGCGCCGAAACAACTCCTTATTCTCCGCCGCCATATCAACCCCCCCCGGTGACGGCGACACCCGCGCCGGCGCCTCAAGTCAATCGGAACATCGTTATAATTACCGGGATAAGCTTCTCCAAGTACAGCACCGACTGCTCCAATGTCGTGGTCAAAAAAACGGCCCAAGGGGTGGAAATTGAATTCCCGGATGAGTGTACCGGGAAGTCGGTGGAACTGACACAGGACAAGGGACCTAGTGTCCCCGTCAGTCTTCAGCCCGGCCATGTGACCGTCTCCGCCCCGGCACCGGCCCCGACAGTAGAAGAGGGAGAACCGGCCAAACCTGAAAAACCCACACCTGCCCCGGAACCTAAGCGAAAGAAGGAAAAAAAACCAAAGAAGGTAACGGCGCCCGTGGAAGAGGAACCGACGCCGACCCCGGCCCCGACGCCGCGGGCAGCCGCCCCCAAATTCAGATCGGGGGAGGTCGTCTACCTTGAGACCCTGGCTATTTACAAGACCGTCTCCTCGGCCGTAACCCAACCCGTGGCGGAAAAGAGTTGCCGGCGGCAGGGATTGAGCTTGCCGACTAAAGATCAACTACTGAAGGCAGCCGAAACCGGGATCATCACTATCGACCCGAGCGGTGAATGGGCCAAGCAGGTTAATAACCAGGAAGCCTTTGTCGTCAGGACCAGTGATCATGGGATTGAGGCGGTGGTGGTCGATCGCGAAAAATATCAATTACCCTATAGGTGTGTCGGAGGGAACCGCTAATGGCCGGCTTAATCACTCATCGCCTGGGCGCCACTTTTCCGGGATTCCGGAATAAATCGTACAGCCGCGGCCTATTTTGGGGCACCACTGGAGTCGCCCTGTTTGCGCCGGTCATCGCCTCTTGGACTTATTTAAGTTTCTTCTACCGCGATGCCGGGGCCGATTGCGACCGGCTGTTCTGGGACAACGTCATGGGAAATCACTTCGGCTTTCCCTTCGCGTTTGTCTGGTCCACGGCTCTGCACAGCATTTTTTTCTGGACGCTCCTGGGTCTGGGGTTGGTGGCGGCCATCTACTCGTTCGTCAAGGGTTTTTATTTGCTCCGGTTGGAGGACCTGCCCTGGGTGGTCATCGCCCCCCTCATTATCCTGGCCTCCCTTAGCCTTGTTTGCTTTTTCAGCAGCCTGGACTTGTATGGCCGCGAAAAAATAAACCAGAGCCTAAACGACAAAGACAAACGGGAGGGATTGCTCAACCGAAACGTTGAACTCCTGACCAATGCCCTGTCGGACCAGGCCGGGATTAGTCTGAATCCGGGCAATATGAACAGCGTGCTAGAATACGCTGTGTTTAGCGATGGAAAATTATACCGGCAAATTTCCGAGGGGCCGAAAGCTCTCTTTATGCACGATTCCAAGCAGGCCCTATTTGAGGGTTGTAAGCAAAACATAAGCCTTCAGATCAGCTTTAAGACACCCAAAGGAACGACGGTGTCCAAAGACGTAACGGTGTCCAATATCGCCATGCCGGTGGCTTTCCAGGCCGTCACGGAAACGGACTGGTGGCGGGAGCCGTTGAAACGATTCCGTTATTATGGCGGTATCTTCAACGTATTATACCTTTTTGGCTGGATGTGGTGGGTTTATCTGGTGATCACCACGCTGCCTCTGTGGGGTTTCTTCGCGGTTTTTGCTCTGTACAAAGCGCGTATCATAAGAATCCAGGGGAGGATGTGATGCCTAATATCTTTTGGCTTGGCGGCACCGGGACCAACGTGGCTATGGCCTATGCCCGTATGCAATATCTGGGATTAATCTCGGACAATCCCAATGTTCGACACTACTTCATCGATACTCCGGAAAATTTCGGTTTAGCCGCCAGTGACGACCGGCAGAACATCAATATCGGGGTAAATGAATTCCTCAAATTGAAACTCAACCAGCAGCCGAAAATCATTAACCTGACCAACATCGCCTATGAAACGTTCGAGAAATTCTTGAACAATCATCCGCGGCTCGAACCGCTTTTCAAAAATATCCCCAACTACGACCACATCGCCAAGACTCCGGTAAAGGACGGCAACTACTACATGCCGGCCGTCGCCGCAGCTATGGCCTGGACGGAATTCTCCCCGCTGGAAGAGTGTGTGGGAGATAACCATTCCATCTTGTGCGCCTCATCCTACGGGGGAACCGGAGCCGGGGTCACTCCCACCCTGGCCGCTCAGCTATTAGACAAAGATAACCAGGTGGATATAGTTTACTTGAATAGTTGGATCGTTAACACGTTAAAAGAAGACATCCGGGAGGTGATTAGGGATAATGAATGGGCCAATTTGTTCTATCTTAGCCACCTGAAGGCGAATCTGAAAAAGCTCTCCCGGCCCGACAACCTGAAGTATTACTTTTTCCGGGTCCCCGATTATTGGCAGCAACCCGCGCCGCCCAATCAGCCGAATAATACGCTGGAAGAGGTGGACAACCCCTACCCCTATTTTGCGGCCAGCCATATAGCCAGGTTGTTGTCCAGCGCCTCGGGAACGAAATATGAAGGCGGAGTCTTTCAAGTGGACATCGACCCGGACTCGATCTGGCGGAATCCGGCTTTCTTCTATGGCTATGCCTACTCCCGGCTTCGTTGCCACGCGGTCAAGGACCTGCATCGGGGGTTCGATTTCGTCACTCGATTCATGAACGCCACGGACCGCCGCTGGGGGTTGCGGCGCCTGAGTTGGGACAAAGCCGGTTTCCGGGAAATGTGCCTCCTGGAACTGGGCTTAGACACGCAACAGAGGGAAATACGGCATCGGCTTAAGGACAAACTGTTTCTGGGCACGGAAGGACAGCACCCATTGAACTGGACGGGGTTCAAGGTCAAGAATCAGGAAATGCCCAAGCCCGCCGGCCGCATCGGTCTGGTGTCCTATCCCTCGGTTTTCGCCTCATACTTCTTTTTCAAATCGTCCCTCGACACCGACCTGGAACTACAAGCGGCCTACCTGGCCTTGATCGCCCTGATCGCGACCAAGCGGGTTTACATCGAATACGACACCTACCTGGCCGACCGCGGCTTCAAGAAAGAAACCGGATCATTGCCCCTGGCTGTCAAGTCGGCCTCGGCCACCCTGGGTTATGTCGGTGAAAATGGTTTATACGCCTGGCCTCTTTTCGGACAACTGGACTACCTGAGGAGATTATTGCGGGACGATGCAACGCTCCAGGAAGTCCTGCGTCAAATGAAAAAGATTAATGGGGAAGGGGTAATCTGGGGACCAGACAGCCCCTTGGGTAAATGTCTGAACACGTGGGCCGGAATTAATCAGGCCAACGGCCCGGGCCGGAATACCTGGTTCAATATGGAATTTTTTAGAGATATCAGGTTCCCCAATGAAAATACGATTGTTCCGGGAGAAGCGCTGATCACCGACCTGCACCTTTCGGGCGAGGATATGGTCATCCAGTACCCCGATGGGCGGCACCTGAACATTTCGGGGGAGCGGCATAACCTCTTTGTCTTCAGCTCCGGGGATAAGCGGATCCTGCAGTACACCAATACCTTGAAATCTGGAAACAACAAGAAGTTCGACAGACACGGCGATGTCAAAAACAAATTGATTCTCAATTATCAAACCGTGCTCGATCTATCCCGGACCGGCCACGAGGTGGAAATACTCCATCCGGCGCATATATTCACCGACCGGACGGTGGAGTTCGGCCGCTCGACCACGCCTCAATCTGCCGTACCGGTGGTGCCCTGGCCCCTCCGCAAAGAGTATGTGGCCTGCTTAGAGCCGGACAATGATTGGTTTGCCGATGACCAGGTGAACTATCCCCGACTGAATAAACATTACGTAGACATGCGCCCTCACAAGGTCAAGAATTGGGGCAAGGTGAACGAGGTGGACCCGTTGAATGAGGCATCGTTTCTCATCCTGGTAACGGAAACTCTGATCGATGGATCCCAGACCGGGTCGAAAAAGATCCCGGACATGACCTATCAGTGCTACATCTGGCCTTGCGACAAGGCCCGGCGGCAGGTATTAACTGGTTGGAAATATTACAGCATAATGGTGACAGCCCGGCCGGGCAACCGGACCCTGGCCAAGCCGGGAGACGGCGAAGAAGAGCTCTGGTATTACAGAACCTCGGCCAATGCCGATTGGATGAACCT
>JADFXY010000035.1:0-398 GCA_015233355.1 Deltaproteobacteria bacterium
ATACCGAATACCCTTTCTTTGGTTTAAATGGTTAATGCTTAAGTAACCTGCCAACGAAGCGAGGCCCGCCCTAAAACTTTTGGCGGAGGGACCCCAAAGGAAATGGCTTTATCAGGAACCAGGTATCAAAGTACGGAATCATCCATGCCCCAAGGGGACGGCGGCGCCGGTTTTCCAGGCACCGGTCAACTAAACCGAAATATTAATCAAATCATCTCATCCACAGAGGGAGATAGTCTTTTGTAAGGCATGAAAGTATCAAAATGTAGCTACACTCGTCAATAAAAATTATCGGCGCGTTTCCGGGTTGCCGGTTGCCGGTCAATGTCATTGACTTAAGGGTGCAAGGTCATCAGATCCTATTCTAATAAATAGTCTATTCCGATTAAGCCCTGAAA
>JADFXY010000035.1:610-19922 GCA_015233355.1 Deltaproteobacteria bacterium
TGGTCTATTTTAAAAAAGTTGGCACGATTGTTCGTCGCTTAAGTCAATGACATTGGGTTGCCGGTTACTTGTTGCTCGTTGCTCGTTGTGCGTTGCAGCTATAGGTTTGCGAATCATGGACACGGATTACGCATATCCAGTCGGGGTAATCTCTAAGTCGAAGCCCAAACCCGGACAAAAAAATCAGGTTTTGGGGAATGAAAAAATCAGAGTCTGCCCGATTGACAATTTTGATAAGGCTGCTATATCCGAATGACTGGCCGGCACCAATTGAATTTTACATCAAAAAAAAGGAGTTATGTCATGTCTGAGAAATGTATCGGAAAAGGAATTATGGTCATCATCTTCGCCGCACTTTTATCATTATGTCATCCTTCATTTGCGGCCGACCTGGTCTTAAACGACACTCCGGTCCAGGTCTGCTTCAGTCCGGGCGGCGATTGCACCGCCAAAATCGTCCAAGAAATCGACGCGGCCAGGACTGAAATCCTCGTCCAGGCCTATTCATTTACCTCGGCGCCGATTGCCAAGGCGCTCCTGGAGGCCACAAAGCGGAAAATAAACGTAACCGCCGTGTTGGACAAAAGCCAGCGGTCGCAAAAATACACCTCAGCCAGGTTCATGCAGAATTCGGGCATTCCCGTCTATATCGATGATGCCCATGCCATCGCTCATAACAAAATCATCATCATTGACAAGTCCACGGTCATCACCGGGTCCTTCAACTTCACCAAAGCCGCCGAGGAAAAAAACGCCGAAAACCTCCTCATTATTAGATCTCCAGCTCTAGCCAAAATATATACAGAAAACTGGGTGCTCCATCGGCAGCACTCGGATAGCTATTGATTTATGCCGCCGGCCGGACTATCACCGCTTCTTTTTCTCGATAGATCGCTATTTAGCTTGACAAGACGGGGCGGCATTAAATAATGTAGCTACTTAATGATGGTCGCTTCCTCGAAATACCTGAGGCGAAACGAAATTGAACCCGGAGCGCAAACATCGCATTTGTCAGCGACATATTTCCGCTTCGAAGGGGCGACATCACATTCACCTGAGATGAAAAGACCTGTTTACCTTGGATGTCCACCCTAATCATCTCTATCAATAACCAATAGTTTTCATTACCCAGATGAGGTGAACATGGCTGACCAGACGAAGAAGAAAGCAAAAGCGGCAGTTCTCCCCAAAGCCCCGGCCAGGGCGGCCAAAACCAACCCGGCCCCCCAGGACGTAACCCCGGTTAGTGAAACTCCCCAGATCAGCCCGCCACCGCAGGCCGCGGCACCGGCGCAAGAAACGCCCAAAACGAAATTAAAGCCGCTGGCCACAGCCCCTATCAAGGAGACGCCCACGGCCCAGCCGGCTCCCCAGACCGTCGCCCCGGCTAAGGAAACTGCACCGGTGAGTGTGAGCCCGACCCCCAAACCAGAACCGAAGAAAGACGTCCCAGCCGCGGTTCCCAAGGCACCCCAAAAGGCCGCTAAAGACAGCCTGCCGCCGGAGGAATTGGTGTCCCACCTACTTAAGACATTAAAGCAGCACACGACTAAGGCCGGGCTGACATGCGGCGATTTGGGCGTCAAGTGTGGAGCTGGCTTGAAACAAAAACTGGCCCTGGCCAAAAAAACAGGTGATGTCGCAGAAGAGGCAGGCGTGGCCGAGGCTGTCGCCAGCGTTATCTACTCCCTCTGGGAACAAGGCCGGGTGTTCCTTCAACCCCATATCAGTAAAATAGGATTATCCGCCCCACGGATTTGGAGCATTGAAAACGCCCGCAATGCGTTCCCCAAGCTTTTCGAGACCTCTCCACCCATCCCTGTGGCGCTCAAGGCGGCGCCTACGCTCTCAGAGCTGTTAACTGAAGAGGCAGCGATCAAACGCGCCTACGACAAATATGCCCCGGAGTACATGGGCTACGTGCCTATTTTTAAGGTCCGGCGGGAGTTGGGCTGGTCCAGAGAGAAGTTCGACAACGCCCTTCGCCAGTTAAAAGAACGCGACGTCCCCTTGGTCAATTTAATGAGCGGCGACCCTGAACGCTACACCCCGGATGAAACCGCCGACTCAATCAAACAAGGATACACGATCTATCTGCAGATGCGGTGGAGGGATGAATGAGTGACGATCAGGCGGTGGTCAGGTTTAACCCGTTTCTTTCAACTGCGGTCGGTGATCCGTGGCGGGACGTGGAAATTCCCGACGTTACAAGTATCAACGAAAAGACCTTTAACGGAATAATCAGACTACTCAAGCAAGCCCCCACCAGTCGGGGCATGGGGGCCGTCGTTCTGGGTGAAGCCGGGGTCGGCAAAACCCACCTGATTAAAAGACTTATCTCAGCCCGGGGGCTCGTATTTGTCTACGTCCATCCGCTTAAAGATCACCACCGAGTCTGCGCCTCCCTGCTGGAAACCGTGGTAACTAATCTTGATGGCCCACCGCCCGGGCAACCCGGGGGCCGTAAAGCAACGCAGTTAGATTTAATGATAGCCAATGTTTTGAAAAGTGCCCTGGTCCATTATGCCCAAACTCATCCCGGCCGGGGACAAAAACTCCTGAACATAATCAAAAAAGATCCCTTAGCCGTTCTTAGATTAACGGCCCTGGACAAGTGGGACACAGTCTTGGCCGAAGCTAAGAACTTCCTCAAAGAGAGGGGGTTTCCCAAAGGCAGCACCTCCGCAGACGTAATGGATACCTTTTTCCAGTATGTCGATAGCTCCAAAAGAGATGCGGTTCGCAAATTTCTGAGCGGGTATATTCCGGAGGATGAAGATTGCGAGCTTCTGGGGCTTCGATACAGAGACGGAGACCTCACGGTAGCCGCCCAGGAAGAACGTTCCTTGACTATACTCAAGAGCATCGGGAAACTGCTCTCATACTATTCTCCCATGGTCCTTTGTTTCGATCAATTGGAGAACTTCATAACCTGCGACCAGGTCGCCGGTTTTGGGGTGCTCATAAACGACATTGTCAATCAGACGGAGAATATCCTGCCGGTAGCCTTTTCCCGCGCAGAACGCTGGGCGGGATACTTGGCAGAGCATTTGGACCACGCCGCCAAATCACGTCTGATGATGCATAAGTTCGATTTGGAATTTCCTACTCTTGAACAAAAGATCGAGATCGTGAGGCAACGACTCCTTTGGGCGATTGTCGGAGATGGACTTGGAGTGGAGGCCCTTCTAACTTCTTGCAGGCCGGTACTGACCGGTTTGCTTAATCGGGCAGGGAGCCCCAGGGAAGTCTTAGAACAAATCGGTGGACTGTTAGAATCGATCGAGTGCCCGGCAGGTTTAGAGGAAGTTGAGAAAGCGATCTGCCAAGGGGATATTCGACCCAGGGATAGGGTTGTTCAACTTGCTCCGGCTGAACTTATGCTAGCCACGATCAAGAAATACTTCGAGGAAGATCGGGAAAAGATACTATCTGGAGAAAAGAAAGAACCGGCCAAACGAGAAACCCTTATCGAAGCCTTGCACCTTTATTTTTCCAACCGGGGACAGGCAGCTCCATATCGGGTTGTTGAAGTCACGGAAGATCAGCGGATCGGTTTGATTCTCCGGATCACGCCTCCTGACTCCGGCTCCACGCCCCTGACCCTGGACTTCATGGTGGAGACAAACGTCAATGGGAAATTTCTGGTCGGGGCTTTTCAGCGCCTAACTAACCGGATAAGTGACAGAACCACTACCTGCTCATTCTTCTTACGCGATTCTCGCGCCCAAATACCAACGAAACCAGGCGGCATGCCAAAAACCGTGGTGGAACGGGATGAGTTCCTCAAAGCCGGTGGTGCCCTGGCATATATGGAAGTCGCCCATTTAGCCGACTTGCAGGCCCTGGTCTATACCTCAAACGCGGTTGGCTCCGGCGACATCTCCTACACCAACGAGTCGGGGGAAAGACAGGAGGCCGACCAGGATATGTTCAACACCTTCGTGCGGGACGGCTTTACTTCCGACTTCATCTCCAACTTAGAAAAGCAATTCCTGACCTGTCCGGCGGCTTGTGCGCCCCCTCCCCTCCGACCGGCGCCACCGGCTGATCACATCGAACAGATTCTGGCCATTTTGAAAGCAGCGCCCTTCAAGTACAAGCTGGAGAGCATCGCTTATGCCCTGGAAAATAAATATCAAATTACTCTTAGCCATGACGAACTGGCTGTCTGCATCGGCAACCACGCGGAAGAAATATCCCAGATTCCGATTTCGCCGCCCATCTACTACTTGAGGCCAAAAAGATGATCCTATGGCCAACCCAGGTTCGGCAGGCTTGCCTCTGCCCCAGGCTGATGGTGGATAATTACATTAACCGTCACGAATTTAACATCAGATTCGATGGAGCCGTCTTTCACGGCAGATTTTTTCATAACCAGGTGGCGGCCAAACTGTTCGACCACCTCGCCGGTCCTCCAGATAAGAATCTGGTGTCCATCATCGCCAAGAATATCAAAAAACATCCGGACTTGACCAACGCTCTGTGGGGGTACCTGGATGGTCAATATCTCAGTCCGGCGTTAGAGGGGCCGAATCTGCCAAGAAATATTAATGCCTCCCAGATAGAGGCTATGGCCAACGGACTGGGTTTGTTGTCCGGGTTTCTGGCTGAGATGATTATTCGGCAAAAGCCTTACTTCGGGCCTGGGCCGATAATGGTCCAATCACTCTTTCAGTCCCCGGAAGAGAAGATGACCGCGGCCATGACCACGGCCTCGGGGACAACGTTTGAGATCACCGGGAAATACGACGCCCTGTTATTCGATCACCAAGATAATGAATTCGTCATCTTGGAGTTCAAGTGCAAAAAAGACCTTGAGGTGATCGGCGATTTGGAGCAACTGGCCCTGTATGCCTGGCTGATCCGGCAAAGCTCCGGGATCCCGGCCCGCGGCGCGGTGTTCTACCTGGACGAGACCGGCGAGATAAAAAGGATCTCCAGTGAGGAGCTGGGAGCCGCCTTTGAAGCCACGTCCAACCTGATCAACGCCATCGGGCAGTGGATTCAATCCCCGAACTTAGCCCAGGCCGGTATTCCTGCCACTCATGTACCCGGCTTATGCCAAAGATGTCCCCTGGATCCCAAATGTGAGCAACTTTTCGGTTCCCGCCGGACCGAAGAAACGGACAGGCCAATCGAACTTGCGGGGAACGTTTTCCCGGCTGGCCCTGAACCGGCTGCCGATCCCGGCATCGAACTAGGCCTCCGGATGGATGCCCCAGGAGAACAAGTGTACTGGAACATCCTTGGGCCGGACCGGTCGTTGCCTAATGCCCACATGCTCATCGTGGGGACCTCCGGATCGGGCAAGACCCAGGTGTTAAAGGCCATCCTGGCCGGCATTATCGACCGGGGTGTAACTCCATTGATTTTCGACTTTAACGATGACTACGTGGGACAAGATTTTATAGACCGGCATGGCATCAAGGTGGTTAACCCGCTGGACGGATTACCGCTCAACCCCCTGGTCCTGACTCCCGACCGAACCGACGGCAGCATCAATGTGATGTCCGCCATTTTCGAACTTACCGGCATCATAAAAAATATTTATAACCTGGGAGTCCAACAAGAGGCCAATCTGAGAACGGCCATGGAAGATTGTTACCGGGATCACGGCCTGACCAGGGACACCCGGCAAGCTCCGGCCGGCGGATACCCCGCTTTTAATGAGATTGAAGACAGAATTCAGATGCTGCCCAATCATTTACCCCTGTTGAACAGGTTGTCCCCTATCTTCAGCCTCAATCTCTTTAGTGATGACCGCGACGACCAGGGTTTCGCCGAATTTGTCAGCCGGCCTACGGTTATTCGGCTGACCCCGTTGCCCACCGAAGAGGTTAAACTGGCCGTGGGCGAATTCGTCTTACTGAGGCTGTACAACTACCTGGTCACCGGCGCCCATCATCCGACGGTCAAATACACGGTCGTTATAGATGAAGCCCACAAAATGAGCCAATCCGGCGCGGTGACCAAACTTTTCCGGGAGGGACGGAAGTATGGTCTCGGGGCTATTCTGTCTTCGCAAAAAGCCCAGGATTTTCATTCCGCGGTCCACGCCAATGCGGCCACCTGCTTGTTCTTGAAGAATAATGAGGTGTCCGACCGAAACTTTATCACCAAAATCCTGGTCGGGACCAAGAAAGACAGCAAAGAGATCAGCGAATCCCTGGCCATGCAGAATGCTTTTGAAGGCATATTTCGCAACGATGATTATAAGCCGTTTACTCGGATGCGAATCAGTCCTTACTTTGAAAGATACCCGGCCCCTACGTCCAAAAGTTGTATCACGGCCTCAAAATCCTATCCTGCCCCTCTGGTATAAATTTCAATATGTTCAAAAAAACTACCGTTGAAGACGCAAAAAAAGGAAGCCGCGCACTCTGAGGCTTGCTTTTATCGTCTATTATGTTATATATTCATAGGACCTATAGGTCCTCTCTCTTTCCTCTTCGCATCCTTCGGGTTATGTTTTCAGCATTATTGCCGGGTGGTATAAGCCGCACGTTCGGGCGACTAGATATTTGGGGCCGTTCAACAAGGAGAATCTTTAATGAAGAATCATTCGAGCCTGGAGAGAAAGATGCTCTCCTATTTTGGGCTGATCGCCGCGGCATCATTATTTATTACCTTTGAATTTGTCTGGGCCATCCGTCAAGCGACACCACAAATAGAGACTTCTGTCCAAGGCTCCATCGCTTCCCGGTCTAAATCGTTGATCAGTGTAAGACAACGAATGGAGACTTTGCGGGAAAAGGCCTTATTGATGTGCGCGGTGCAGGCCATGATCACCCTGATCGTCCTGATCATGTTCATGAGACGGATCACCGGACCTCTGCAGCAGA
Organism: Deltaproteobacteria bacterium; assembly: GCA_015233355.1. Lineage (GTDB taxonomy): Bacteria > Desulfobacterota > JADFXK01 > JADFXK01 > JADFXK01 > JADFXK01. The sequence continues at coordinate 7,456 of JADFXY010000035.1, forward strand.
TGGTGGATGAGGCCGAACTTATTTCCGACGGCGACCTCAGCCGCACCATTCAGGTCCGGACGGGAGATGAGATTGGTCTGATAGGTGAGACAATAAACGGTTTGACCTGTAACCTCCAGGAGGTCGTAGCTCTCGGGCTCGGCACGGAATCATGCATCCGCCAGCCGTTGGCCCAACTCAGTCAAAAACTGTCGGCCGACCCGGAGGCGAGAGAGCTTTTATGCGATATTGAGGCCGCCCTTGACAATTTTAGAGATATCGTTCAAGGATTCAAGTTGTTGCCGCCTCCCTCCGGTTTGGCCCCTGAAGACCAGGTATGAACGCCAATGCTGTTCATTAAGGTTGCGGCCTAATCATCTTCGGGTCTGATAGGATTCCTCGCTTCGCTCGGAATGACAACTTTACATCGCAATTCCGGTGGTCCACTTTTCCTCGTAATTCAATAGGGCTACTTCTCTGTCATTTCGAGCGAAGCGAGAAATCTTAACATCGTCTCCGGGTCGGCCCAGGCCGCCGCTAACCGGCTAACAACATTTTGCGTCCTATCTTTTTCTTATATGCATCCTCGTCGTTCTACTTTTTAACCGAAGAATGAAGAACTTAATATTTCAATTTTAGCGATTTTGCTAAGGAGAGCTTATGGACATCGCCCATTTGGCGTCCGAACTGATCTATAGAATAGATTATCACACTTACTGGGGGGTATTCTTATTCGGCTTGCTCATATCGGCCACGGCCATGAGCACCGGGATTGACGGAGCCATATTCTGGGAGCAGGTCTTGCTATTCGTGTATGGGCTGGAACCTTCGGTGGCCATCGCCTGCGCCATAGGCATAGAAGTATTCGGTTTTGGATCGGGGCTTTACGGCTATGCCAAATATCGCAAGATCCAGTATCACGTAGCCCTGTTTCTCCTCATTTTTGCCCTTCCGTTGGGTATTATCGGCGCGGCCTTGTCCAAAGTTCTCCCGGCCGGTGTTTTAATCTTTCTCATGGGGATAGGATGTGTCGTCCTGGCCATTAACAATGTGTATCGAGCCAGAACAAAAACGCAGGAGAGGTTGCCCGGTGAGCTGGAGATCGTGAATAAGCCTTTAGGCGCTTTCTTAGGTGCGGTGGGAGGATTCTTTTCCGGGGCCATCGGGGTGGGCATCGGCGAAATAGATCATTACTATCTAATGATGAAAAACAAATACCCGGTCCCATACACTTCCGGTACGGCGGTGTTCATGGTGGCGGTAACGGCCATTGCCTGCACCCTGTTCAATATATTCCATTTCAAATCATCAGGCCAATTCAATTTTAACCAGGTCTTAAGCATCATGGTCTTTGCCGCTCCGGCGGTCGTCATCGGCGCCCGGGTCGGGGTGTATCTGGCCCACATCATCAAAAGAAAACAATTCAATTATTACATTGCCATAGTTTTTACCGTCATGGCATTTTTTTCATTCTATAAGGTTTTTCACCTGGCCCATAACTAGCCGAATAGGAGCCTGTGCTCACGGTTCCAACGATCGCATGCGCCTACAGGTCCGTTCATCTGTGTTAATCTGCGTAATCTGCGGATCCATTTCTTCTTCCCAATTAATAAGACCCGCCTAACTCAGGTTATTCTATAATACCGATAGTAAATACTTGCCGGCCTTTTGAATAACCAGCCTCTCACCCCATTCTTTTTCCGGAATTGGTCCGGCCTCACGAGGCAGGCAACTCAGTCCCCTGGTTCATTATCTCAACGTATTTGGTATAACTGAAAATACGGCTCCGCTTCTGCGCGGTCAGCTCCCGGACGATGCCGAGCCGTTCCAGATGGGTCAAGCTCTTGTTGGCCGTCGCCGGGGAGAGGCCGGTTTTCTTGACCAGCCAGCCGGCAGTGACGATGGGATGCTCCAGAAGCGCCCGGTGGACCTGAAGCGCTGATCCGGCCGCCCGGCCAAGCCCGCTGATTTTGTCCCGGTCCTGGTTTGAGAGGTCGTAAAGTTGCCGCGCCGCCTCTACCGCCTGGGTGGCGGTAACCACGACCGCCTCGACAAAGAAATCAAGCCAGGTTTCCCAATCTCCGGTCAGGCGGGTATTATTGAGCAGCTCGTAATAGTACCGCCGGTGCGTTTTGAAATAAAGGCTTAGATACAGCATCGGCTCGCACAACACCTTTTGCTCGCACAGGAGCAGCGTAATCAACAGCCGGCCCAACCGGCCATTGCCATCCAAAAACGGATGGATGGTTTCGAACTGGACATGGGCCAGGGCCGCCTTGAGTAGAACAGGCGTCGGTACCGGCCGGTCGTGCAGAAAGAGTTCCAACTTGCCCATACACTCCAGCACCTGATCAGCAGGCGTAGGAACAAAAACGGCGTTGCCGGGCCGGGTACCGCCAATCCAGTTTTGGCTGCGTCGGAACTCCCCCGGCGACTGCCGGCTGCCGCGGACTTTGGACAGCAGCACCCCGTGGATTTCCTTGATCAGTCGCAGGGACATAGGAAATCCTTCAGCCAGCCGCCCCAGACCATAGTTCAAAGCCGCGACGTAGCTGCTTACCTCCCGGACATCGGCCAGGGGAACGCCGGGTTCCTGATCTATCTCAAAAAGCAGCAAATCGGAGAGTGACGATTGGGTTCCCTCGATCATAGACGATAGAACCGCTTCCTTGCGGACGTACATGTATAGAAAGAAAAACTTATCCGGCAGCAGGGTGGTGACGCTGTCCAGCCGCCCCAGGGCAAATAGGGCCTGATCGAACTTGACCCGGAGCGCCGGTGTCCATTCGACGGGAGGCTGCGGAGGAAGCGGGGTTGGGACGAAAGCCTGCGCCTTTTCGCCCACGGTCGATATGGTGACGAAATGTCCCTGCAGTCCACGTTGCATGTCTTGGGTCCCATCCTAAAATAATAATTCGCGTTATTTTAACTTAGCGCCATATCCTAAAATAACCGGGAGCAACAAACCAGGTAATTGAAGCAAGCACCTGATCCCAAATTTGCCCCAAATAATCCATCCGATCTCCACCCATTGTCACCTACACGACCCGGAGACTGCTTTTGACCAGATGTCGCGTGACATGTGGTATTTAATGTCTCTTACACCTTCATTAGCCAACGCGCAACAAAAGAAATGGCGTCACCCCTAGACACAAATAAAAAGACCGAGCCATCATGAATCAGACTCGGTCTTTTTATTTGGTTGCGGCGGCCTATTGAGTGAAATGATCCGGCCGCCGCTGGTTACATGATTCAGTTGGATCAGCCAACGCCTAATTAACCGGGAAAACAACCGTGGTCTGGTTATTGTGGGCATCCTGAAAGATGATATGGATATTTCCGGCCGCAACAGGGGTACCATGGTAATTCAACTGGCAGGTATTTCCCGTACATGGGGGTGTCGGCCAGGTGAAATTACCTGGGCAGTTAATTCCAACCGCTCCGGGGCAAACCCCGGCGTCGTAGGTGGTGCTGAAGACCGTAAATGGGCTGAAGGGGCTAGTCATGGTAAAGGTTGCAATAGCTCCAGTAGGTCTGGTGAAGCTGTTTATGTCGGAGCTCACGGTCAGGTTGTGACATGAGGGGACAGGGTTGATTGTAGTACTGCCGGTGATGCCTTTGGCGGTAGCAGTAACCGTGATACTGCTGGGCTCCGTGGCGTCACCGTCAGTGTAGGTCAAGGTGTTGTTGGCAACACCTGGAACTGCCTGATTTCCGATCCCGGTCTGGGTGGGTGTCGAGATCACTCCGTAGGTTGTGGACCAGGAAACCGATACGGCCTCTGATAAATTGTTCCCATTAACATCTGAGACGGTGGCCGTTAACGGGAGGGTGATCGTGCCGTTGGCGGTAGGACAAGTGATGTTAGGGATCGAGTAGCCTACTTTTACCGCGTATGCCGCTCCGCTGATAACCACGGTCGTCGTATTCGAGGTTAGACCCCCCACCGTGGCCGTGACCTGCACGGGCGCGCCCAGGGATGTAGGAGCCGTTCCGGGGTACAGGGAAGTTATGGCTAACCCGTCAGGGCCCGTGACCACCAGACCGGGTGACAGATATTCCCCTCCGCCTGGGCCGGAGATAATCCGAAAACTCACCGGAGCGCCGGCCACGGGATTACCGGGGCTACCTGGTGGGCAGGCGCCCGCGTCATAAACCCGCGCGCTTATCGTGGCCGGGGCCCCCGGCGCCTCAACGGATATGCCGCCAGGGTCCGAGGTCAAGCAGACTAGAGCCGGCGTAGATGCGGCAATAGGAATACCGATCGGGAGGGTGGTGGCTTTGGTTACGGTGTCTAGGGCCGTAACTGTGGCTGTGCCGCTACCGTTGCAGGCCACCATGTAACAGGTGGCAATACCGGCGCCGTTGGTCAAAGTCGTGACCGAGGTAGTCCCTGCTCCTACGCAGACAGCCGGGTTCACTGCGGATAGCGACCCCAGGGTCGTGCTGAAGGTGATGCCGCGTCCCGCTATCGGATTTCCGACGGCGTCCGTGACCGTGGCGGTCAGAGTCACATTTACCGGGGTCGAGACAACCAACGGAGAAGGCTTGGGCGTATAGTCAATGGTGAAGGCGGCATTGGTGAAGGTCACCGAGGTCGTGGCTATATTCCCGGCTCCGGCCGGGCCGCTGACCTGGACCGTCACCGTGATGGTGGCGGCCACGTTGGATCCCAATGTCGCCATAACCTGCCCGTTGGTATCGGTGGTACCGACGGCTTTACTCAGGGTCCCGGCCGTACTGCTCAGGAGGAGCTGCTGTCCGACCACCGGTTTTCCCGCGGCATCCTTCAGGGTGGCGGTAATGGTCGACAGATTCGCCGTATTCACGGTCACCGGGGCGGCCCCGACGACCAGGGTGGCGCCGGTAAAGGCCACCGGGATGGAAGACGTGACCGCGCCCGTGGTGGCAGTAACCACTGTCCCGGTCGGCGGCGGGGTATTTAGCCGCTCGCTGGTCAGCTTAACCGTGGCTATGCCATCGGGGCCGGTCGTGGCCTGGGCGGTAATCGTCCCCATGGGGAAAACAGTGAAATTGACCTGGGCGTTGGGAATGGGGTTATTGGTTAAATTCCGGCACAGGGCCGTGATGGTCGAGGTGCTGATGCCGTCGGCAATGATGGTGGCCGGTGCGGCCGTCAAGGCCATCGCATTAACCGTAACCTGCCCGCCGTTGATAAAAGTAAATGTCAGAGTTCCACTGGTGATGCCGTTGGCGGATGATGCGGTCACATTGGCGGTCCCCGCCAGCGAGGACACCAGATAGACCGTGGCCACGCCGTTTGCGTTAGTCACGGCGGTGATTACTCCGGTGGCCGAGGCGCATCCGGCGATGGGCAAAGTGGGACAGAATGAGCCCAGGTTACCGGTAAAGGTGATGGTGACATTAGGCACGGATTTCCCGTTTTGATCGAGCGCCGTGGCAAAGACGGTATAGTAACTGGAGCCGTTGGCCGGGAGCTGGGTAGCCGCTGCCGGGTTGGAGTTCAGCGTTATAGAACTGACCACCGACACACCTCCGCCTGATTTCACCGTGATATTAACACTGGCCGTCGCTTTGGTGACGGTATCGGTCACGGTGACTGTAATAATCCCGGCCGCGACATTGCTCCCATCGTAGGCCAGGGTAGCCGTTTTCCCACTGTTGACGAAGGTAAAGCCGGCCGGGAGGGCCCCGCGTCCGTCAAAGTCCTCATCTCCAGACGCCGTGAACGAAGTCGCCCAGGTGAAGCTTCCTGAGCCATTGGTCACGCTAAAGTCTATCGATGCAGCAGTCCCGATGGTCAAAGTAGCGCTGGAGGATGTGACGGACAAGACGCCCGCCGTCCCGACTGGAACGTAAACGTTTGCGGTCTGTCCGGTCTTGTTATCTTTCACTGTGATGGCAATGATCCCTGGGACGGTGATGCTTCCATCATAATACAGGTCGAAAGTACAATCTGTTGAGTTCGGGATAAAGGTGTAAGCGGCAGGGAGGGCCTGGGCTGCCCCCGCATTCGTAGTGAACGTAGGAGTTGACCAAGTGCAGCCGGCTGAACCGCCATTAGTAACGTGGAAGTGCGTGTGGCCGGCCGTCCCGATGATGATGGCATCGGCTATCGGCGTTCCATTGTCGGACACGCCGGCAAATGACGCTGCCCCTGCTGAGAGCCGGACGAGGGACTGTACGCTATCAATGCCATCCTTCAAGGTAATCCAGTAATCAGCCGGTGATGGTGTTGGCGCCTGGCCATTGTAGATAAGGGTCAAGGTACTTCCATTATTTCCAGATGGGTTGAATGTGAACATTCCCGGCGGGGCCGACGGCGGCGGCGTCCAAGTGTAGTTTCCCGAACCGCCCAAAGCGGTAAAGATGAGAGTGGTTGCCTGGCCAATGGTCAGGGGGGAATACGTTGGATTGACGGCCAGGGCGGTTCTGGAAACCCTGACCGTGGCCTGAACAGTCTCTTGCGTCGTTGAGTCTGTTAAAATTACAGTCAAGTCGCCAGGGGTGGCCGCACCTCCGTCATAAGCCAGGTGGGCCGCGTTTCCAAAGGAAGTCAGGACAAAATTGCCCGTGACCGCGCCCTTGGTCAAAGACCAAGTGTAGGAACCGGAGCCGCCGATGGCTCCAAAATCGATGGAGGCCGCCGTCCCGATAGAAAAGGTGTTGCCGGTTTGGCTTAGCTTTAGCTGAGACTGAGTCATTAAGACCGTGGCCTGAGCCGACTCCCCTGTTAGATTGTCATTTGCCGTGATAATTATGTTGCCCGGCTTGGCTGCGCTGCCGTCGTAGGTCAGGGTGGCGTTTCGGGTGACAAAAGTTAATTTAAGATTTCCGCCGACGGAACCGGGATTCATGGAAAAGGTGACATTGCCGGACCCGCCGTTGGCGGTGAAAGTAATCTGGCCGGCAGTGCCGATGACGAACGTGTTTCCGGTCTGAGAAATTGTAAGAGGATTAGATTGCAAAAACACAATGGTCAGGCTGTCGGAGACACTACCGGCCGTACCGGTGACGATGCAAGTCCCGGTGGTATACCCGCTGGTCAGGGTCGCGGTGGCCACGCCGTTGGCGTTGGTCACCCCTAATCCCGTAATGCTACCCAAGGTAGCAGTGAAGCTGACCGTATAACCGGCCGGCATGGGATTGCCCTTGGTATCCAAGACCGTAGCCGTAACGGTGGCGGTATAACCACCGATTGTCAGTGAGTTAGGAGTACATCCGGCGGTGCATGGGTTGGTGTAGGTGAGCTTTATTTTTCCAGGTATAATGACATTGGGCGTCAAGGTCACCAGAACAGAGTTGGTGAGATTGACGCTCTGGCCCAAAATGGGGTCCGTATAACAGACCGGTTGTGCCGAAGTAGGATCACAGGTTCGAGCCGTAATCAGGGCCGTGATGTTGGGAACGGTCGTGTCGATGGTGGAGGGGTTAGTATAGGTATAGTAGACCGACGCCTCGCCGTTCTTATCTGTAATAAGAGTGGATGTGGACGGTAAGGGGGACGGCGGGGTTCCTCCTGGGAAAAACCCACCCAACGAGGCGGAAAGATAGATTTTTGCAAGTGCTACGGCGACGCCGGAGCCATTGGTGAATTTGACCTTGATCAGTGACCGGTCTGTCCCATCCGACTTAATCGCCGTGGGCGTGGCGGACAAGTCAAGCTTATAACTGGCAGTAGCGCTGCTATAAAAAACCACTTGAGTGTTGGCGAAGACCCCGGTGACCCCCATAGCCCGAACAGTGACGCCGACCTGGGTCGTTTGGGTGATGGCCCGGCCAAAGGTCAACGAGGCCGAGGCGATCCCCCCCATGGTCGTGGTGACGAAGGTGGTTTGGGTGTTATTCCAATATCCCTGGTCCGCGGTGAACTGGATCTGGGTCCCATCGGGCACCACCTTACCATTCTGGGCAATTACCTGGGCGTAAATCGTTGCGGCCTGCACCGCATCCACATTGGCCACGGACCACTTGGACCCGAGCAGGATATTGGCGGGCACCGTGGGTGAAGGCTCAGGAGGCAGAGGAGCGTTGTTGCTTGACCCGCCACCACCGCAACTAGTCAGTGTCACCAGGGAAATCAATAGACCCAGGCACACGATAATAAACAAAGGACCATATTTTCTCAGGCCGGCCATGGCAGTCTCCTTATCTGCAATCCGTTATTACTAGTTCCCCACGCAAGTCGAAGTTCCATTGATCGTGATGAAGTTTCCTAGCCTTACGTCCATTGTGACGACACATTGCACATTACCGAAATCGTTGTTGCCGTAAAATGTATAAATTACGGTGTAACGAACCGGAAAGTCGGGTGGTACGGCATGGCTGCTGAGCCACTGATCGGCAAACTCTTGCTTGGTGGCGATGTCGATCATGTCAACGGTAAAGGTGGTAGCTGCCCGAGGGGGCAGCGAAAATGTCTGATAAACCGTCCGAGATGACAATACCGGGGCGGGCTGTGATTCAGTTTCGCTCCTCCGATATTGAATGGTATACTTACTAATCGTCACATTGGTGGCTTTTCCGGCCGTGGTGCTGCCCTCGTTGTCCGCGTTGGTGATGGTCATGGTGGCGTCGTGCCTCATGACCAGCTTGTGTTGTCCCGTTGGACATCCGGTTGTAAAGCAATCCACATCATCGCTTTGAGCATTGTTGAAAATTCCGATAACATTTGTGATGATGGGGTTCCATTCGCCCACTGTTCCCGGCGTACTGGTTGCTGAACCGCCGCAACCGCCCAGAAGCAAAGCTATGCCTGACAGCAAGCAAAACATCAGAAATAAACTTCGTCTTGTCTTCATGTCACTTTCTCCTCAAATCAGCCGTTGAGCTGTGGTCCTTATGTTATTCAATTTAGTCAATTTGTTATGGAAAAGGAAATACGTCGCCACAGAGGAGAGTCGCCTCCCCCAAGGCAGTCATCTATTAATGAAAAATATAATTAAAGCAGAATAATAATAAGGCGCTGGACTACCAGATAGGCCGTAGGAGCTTTCGTTGGCCTTGAAGCCGATTAAAACGGGTGATTATATTTTGAACGGTCATAATTGTCCCTTTTTCATCCCGCCTCAGGGTGGCGTTTCGTTGGCCCTGGGTAGGACGCAGGCCAAAGAGTCATTTGCAACCATTCAAAGTATAACTTCACCAAACGTCATAATCTGTCGTCTAATCAGCGAGATCATGGTTCAGCTTTTGAGGTTCGTCTCAATTCCGCAACCGGCGTGAATAAGGCGATTGATTTACCGCCGGCTCATCCTGGTTGATCCATTGTGATAATTTTGGGCGTGATGAAGATCATCAGCTCCGAATTAGTGAGATCTTTGTTTGTCGTTTTAAACAGATACCCCAGGAACGGCATACGTGACAGCAACGGGACTCCAGCCTGGCTCGTTTGGTCCTCATTCCTAATAATACCACCGATAACCAGCGTCTCCCCGTTTCTAACCATCAGGTTAGTCTTGGCCTCTTTGGTATGTTTCCCCGGCACATCAGAATTTGTAACCGCAAAAGGCACTTCAGTCTTGGCCTGGACATCGAGGATTATTGAATCATTGGGCGCAATCTTTGGAGTCACGTCCAATTGGAGGGCGGCCTCAAAGGTTTTATAAACAATGACGCCCTGGTCGTTGGCAGTCCGATAAGGAATCGAATCGCTTTGCTTGATCATGGCCTTCTGATTATTCAAGGTAGCCACGCGAGGAGCGGAGATAACTTTACCTTCATTCAACGATTCCATGGCTTGCAACTGGGCATCAAGAGTGACCAGATTAGTTCCGAGTAGTCGGCCGAAAGATATGCCCATGGCGCCGATAGCCGTGCTGGGCAATAGATTAACCAAGGCCGGAGTAGAGCCGCCGGCCACACCGGCCGTAATGGCGGACGCGCCCCCGGTAACCGAACCGCCCCATTGAACCCCGAGCGTATTCTTGTATTCCTTTGTTACCTCAACTATTCTGGCCTCGATCATGACCTGTGGCGTAGCTCTGTCGAGAATCTTGATCAGGTACTTGGCCTGGTCGATCTTGGCCCGGGTATCGGTGATGATCAGGGTGCTGGTCCGGTTGTCTACCGTCACGGTGGCGTCCTTGCGGGCGCTCTTGATTTCTTTGACCTGTTTGGCCACGTCCTCGACATTACCATAGTTCACCGGAATATAGTCGGTGACGACTTCTTCCAGCTCCCGGCGGTCCCGTTTCAGCTCTTCCTGCTTTTTGAACGCCTCGAGTTCCGTTGTTCTTTCTGCGCTGATTGTCTTTTTCGGGGCGATCCAGATGACATTTCCCTTATTCAGCTTGTCCAGGTTTTTTTCTGTCAGGATTAGATCAAGAGCCTGGTCCCAGGGGACATTATTCAGTCTAAGGGTGATTTTACCTTTAACATCATCTGAGACTATAATATTGAGGGTGCTGACTTCCGAAAGCAGCCGGAAAATATTTTTGATGTCGGCTTCTTGAAAATCAAGCGATACCTTCTGGCCGGTATAGATCTTTGTTCCCCGGCCAATCTCCTCGTCTTGCTTTGTCTTGGCCGCCGGCCCGGTACTCTTGTCGCTGTCCTTTTCTATGTCTTTAATTGCCGCGATTAATTCGGGTGTAGCCGATTGTTTGTCGCTGCCCGATCCCATCCCCGGTGTCGGCACTATTCTGCCGGAGCCGGATTTGGTCGGGGCAACGGCGGATATGGATTCCGGGCTATTCTTACCGGTCTCAGACTGATTGGCGGCCATAGTCCGAGGTTGAGACTTGCTCGCGGCCGACTGGCTGCCGGAAAAATCCAACATCAGGACATCGTCTGCGGCTACCAGGTTGTGAGGCGCCGCGGCCCGTAACTGGATCGTCACATCGGTGGCCCCGGGAGCATCGGCAGAGGGCCGGGGGGTAATTTTCTTGACCACGCTTGTCGGCGGCATGGCCTCCACCGGGTGTCGAAGTTTTTTAGGTAACTCGCTATTGGGGATACGGAGAACAACCGTCTTTCCGCCGACATCAATCACATCTGCCTTGACCGGCTGGTCGGCCACAACTTCAACCCGAGAATTTCCACCAGGAATTATTTTAAATTGAATGGCTTTAATTTTAGCTTTAGAACCATGAGCCGGGGTCGATGCTACGGTAAGGTCGACCGGCGCTTGGACCGGCTGGGGTGATCCCGGCCTGGCGGCTGATTGGGCCGAACCCGACTTGCCCGGTTCGGGCGGCAGATTCTCCACTGCGATCTCCACCGGAGATACGCCACCCTTAGGTTCAGACTGCTCGGTCACATCCGCGGGCACAGGCAAAACCTCCGGTTTAGCCGTCTTGGGCAAGGCAGGAGATTCACCGGCCAGCGATGCATCCGGCTTAAATTCTGCCTGACTCAGTTGCCGGGTCTGGGAGGATCCGGTCAATGCGCTTGATTTTGCCTCGGCGGAGACTCTTTCCCCCTCGGGTTTACCCGCCGGGCTGACGTCGGAAGTCAAAACTTCAGGCCGATGCTTATTTGCCGCGACTGTAGCCTCGTCCGGTGCGGGCGACTTCATTCTATTCTCCGCCGCCAGTTTTTGAGCCGCCGGCCCCAAGGTAATGATCATGCCGTTGGGTATTTTGGAGATAAAATGATCCACCGGTCCATTTTTGAATTCCATCACAAACCTGGTCTTGTCTTTATGTTGACCGATTCGGATGCCGTTCAACATGTCCGTCTTAGAATCGATTTGTTTTGGAGACCCGGGGAACGGTGTTTCCCACAGATCTATGACCAGCCGATCAGGCTTTTTCAACAAGAATGAATTGTAATTCTTAATGGCCCCGTCCGCTTCGATGGTTGTTTCGAAGCCGTTGTCGAGACTTCTGGTATTAACTGAGAGAATCTTTTTCGCCTCTCCCTCTGTTGCGGGCGCGGCGCCTGATGAGCCTGTTTTTTCTCGAGATGTCCGCGTCAGGTCCGTAGTTTTGCCCAATTTCACGATCAACCGCTGACCATCTAAATAGGCATCGTACTCCGTTTCGGGAGCCACCGTCAGTTCCACTTTGATGACCGGCCGGTCCTTTTCTTTAGCCTCAGACACGGACATCCCGGTGAGTAAACCCAGCGACAAAGCTCGCTTTGGTTCTATCCCCGGCCCCAATTTGACGTCGGTCAGATCAACGATTATGCGTGGCGGGCCGTCTTCTTTAAGAACATGGTAATTGGCCAGCCCCGTGCCCTCCATTTTCACCACGGCCACCCGCCCATCCAGGGAGGCGTTAACCTCCTTTAGGACGCGATCTTTATCTGATACCTGCTGATTTTCTCCCTCGGGCGGCTTGTTGACCAGCCCCTGAGAACACGCCAAACACAGCATCAGGAGCAAAGAAAGGGATAATAAGATGAGCGGCCGCCGAGGCCTCGGTCTCATGGTGAGATGTCCAATCATCTACCTGACTCCTTCAAGAAAATGTTATGCCAGGAGTATAAATATCCAAACAATTATGGTTACGCGTTGCTAGTTGCTCGTTGGTTGTTACTGGTTGCTCGTTGCCGGCAAT
>JADFXY010000360.1:0-3996 GCA_015233355.1 Deltaproteobacteria bacterium
GGCGTGGTATTTTTGAAAAATGGGGCTTTTGTCGGGATGCTCCACGTGTGATTCAAGAGACAGGACCCCCGACACCCGGCTAATCTGGAATATCTCAAACAGCGCTTTGAGGATTTCCATATTGTGTTCATTGGCGCTCCCCCCCCCCTTTAAAGATCATAGGCAACATGCCTATAATTTTTTTGACTTGCACCGGAGGGGTGGCGATCAAGAAACTGCCTATGACCGCGCCGCCGATAACGATGAATTCCGACGGTTGGATGAGTACGGCTATTTTGCCACCGGCCATGGTAAACCCGCCCATAACCGCTCCAAGAAGAACCACAATCCCAATAATGGGAAACATAACCTTTTTCCTCAAGCTTTGTTTGTGCGTTAACGGTTGGCATCTGTCCGTATAGACAGCATAAGCCTTAGTTACAATTAGATATCATATTGCCTGAAACGTATTGACGCAAAAGAAGAACGTCCCCGTTTCCATCCAAAGATAATAGAAAGCAAGCCGTTATAAGTAATCGGCCATGACACCCGGATATTGAGGAAATAGTAATCACATGATCCTGTTGCAAAAGTGCTTCAATATCATTTCGGCCGAAATCATAAACATGGTATTTCAGCGCCTTATGGACCATGGTTTTCGCCGGGGTAACGTTTTTCTTGAGTTTTGCAAGAGGTTCACATTACAAAAATAATCGCACTTTCACCATAGATCCGGCGTCGAGCCCTTCATCATTCAGATCGATCTTGACCAACCCGTCGGCCTTGACCATGGTGGACAACAAGCCGGATTTACCAAACATCGGCTCGGCCTGGATCTGGTCCCCCGTATAGCTCAATCGCACCCGGACATAGTCTTCCCGGCCCTGCGCCGAAGGAATATTCCGGTCAATAATCGCGTTAACCATTCTTCGTTGTTCCTGGTCCTGAGGTATGCCCAACAGCCGGTCCAACAGCCGGCCGACGAAAAGCTCAAACACAACCATGGCCGAGGTCACATGCCCTGGAAGACCCCACAACGACTTTGACCCGACGCGGGCCAGGATGGTTGGTTTCCCGGGACTAATGGAGACTCCATGGGCCAGAATAACGGCGCCGTCAAATGATCGAAATACCTTAACCGTATAATCACGAAGGCCCACCGAACTGCCTCCCGAGACCAAAACCGCATCTGCTATTTCCAATCCTTCAGCGCACTTGGCCGCAATTGCAGCAAAATCATCGCCCACAATGCCCAATTGCAGCGGGAGGCCGCCGCGTTGAGCAATCATGGCCCCCAGTGTCTGTGAATTTACATCTCTAATCTGACCGGGTAAAGGACAAGCTTCCACTGACGCCACTTCATCCCCGGTAGATAATATGGCCACCGTTGGCTTTCGTCGCACGGGAATATCGGTGATTCCCAGTCCAGCCAGTAATCCGATATCCTGGGGCCGCAAACGGTGTCCGGCCAGGCAGACTATTCCTCCTTTGGGGATATCTTCACCCCGGGTGATAACATTCTCCAGCGGCCGGACAGCCCTGGTTATCTCTACGGTTTTTTCATCAAGTTCCTGAGTGTATTCGACCATCACCACCGCATCGGCGGAATGAGGCAACATGCCGCCCGTCCAAATCCGGACGGCCTCCCCTACCCCCACATCGACTCCGGCTGGTGCGCCCATATGAACTTCTCCGACCACGCTGAACAATGCCGGAACAGCTTCCGCGGCTCCAAAGGAATCCCTGGCCCGGACAGCATAACCGTCCATGGTGGCTCGATTGAATTCAGGCAGATCATGGGGAGAGGTTATCTCTTCGGCGGTGATCCGCCCCAGCGCTTCTTTCAGGGAAACGGCCTCTTGTCTTACCGGCCCGAATTGATCAATCAAGGCGCAAAGTTTTTCTGAAGTCATTAAATGGTAGAAATCATCCATAGATAAACGAGGCACTCAATAAATTGTCATGTCTTTCTAGGTTATCGGTATCGGCGTCGGTTTTTCCAACACACCGGGCCAGGCTTAAATCCTTCAGGCCCGTTTGACCGGCCGAAATCCGGTGGACGGCAAACCTATCTCAACCAAAATTATCATGTTAGTATCTCAAGAACTCAGAAAATGTCAAGCAAAGAAAAAGTGTCTTCCGGTCCGGCCATGGCCGGCGCCGGTAATTCGATATCCGGGGACCGGTCTCCTGTTTCTCCAGATAACCAAATCTTTCCGATGTGTTGATAAAAAACATTGACGTGACTGCTTTCCTCCTCCTATTATCAAGGCGATATAGGATTGAATCAACGATCAAGCCGGCTGATCAACCTCTATCACCCCGAGACTTCAATTTAAGTGATTTCAGGCGGTCTGCCGGTATCAATGTCCGGCCTGATTATACATCGATCATATTAGCCGGGTCATGATGACAAATCACTCAGTATATAATATGATCATATCCGGGCTCATGACCGAATCGAGCCGATGGTTCCGGTTAGGCAGCCTGCTGGTCAAGCTCATTTTGCTGGTCGTATCACTCTGGCCGGGGCCTTCGGCTTGGGCAGGATCCGAGACGGAAGCCGCCGGGTTGATCCGGTTGATGCCTGGCCCCGCTGCGATAGACGGATTTAGGTATTTGCAAGATCCGGCTGTCTGGCCGGGAGAGAAGCTGTTTGAATACATGGATGGTGGGGCCGAGGTGTTCGTGCGTCACGGGTTTAAGCTGCTGGCCGCGGGAGACCTGATCTCGACTGACGGCAGAAGGACTATCACGCTGGAGATTTTCCTCATGACCAGCTTTATGGAGGCCGTGGCGATCTACTCCACCTTCTTCCCTAATTTGGGCCCGGCCTCGAAAATGGGCGCGGCATCCTCTGTTACCGGCAATACCGTCGCGTTTGTCAAGGGACGATATTTTGTCCGGGTCTTTATAACTTCGGGTGAGGGTGACCACCATGCGATCTTAGAAAAGATAGCCGGAACGGTTGCCGGGCAATTGTCCGAGAATCCCTCCCTACCTGGCGAGGCAGCCTGGTTCCAGGCCGTCCGGCCCCGGTCAGTCAAATATCTACCAAACAACATCTGGGGTCTCCCGTCTCTGGGTGCGGGATTCACGGCTGAGTTGAGCCTGCCCGCTGGAGACATGTCTATTTTTCTATCCCGATTTCCATCTTTTGAAGCCGCTGTTGAGGCCGGGCGGAGATGCCGACGCAAACTTGGAGACAGTTGTTCTAATGGACTGGGGCCTATCCCGAACAAGGTCAGCCTTGTGGCGTGTGTTGATGATCCAGACCGGGGCCGGATGATCATTTTAAGAACAGGTCCTTTTCTGGCCGGAGCCGCCTCGTCCAAGATACCTTTTGACCTTAATCCGTTGAAAGTTCTATTCAGACAAGTCCTGAATGATTAAACGGGAAAAGCCGCGTGGACCCGGACGGGTGATCATTTTTGCTTTTCTCCGGTAGACCGGCTAAATAACCATTGAACATGATTTCGAGAAGTGATATGGTTATCAGATTGTGTTCAAGATGGGCTGCCTTGAATCAGGTTGCTCTTATCCTTATATCGATATCGCTGTCCAGGAGTTTACGCGACAAATGGCTGTACTGGAAATATTCAAATACCCCGCCCCGATTCTGAAGCGGCCGGCCAAGCCGGTTGAAGAGATTAATCCCGAACTATTGCAGCTTATCGATGATATGATCGAGACCATGTATGCTGCGCCGGGAGTCGGCCTGGCTGCGCCGCAGGTTGGACAATCTTGCCGGGTGATTGTTTTTGACGCCAATCGCAATGAATCGGAAAGAAGCCCCATGGCCTTGATCAATCCGGAGATTATTGCCGCTGAAGGCGAATTTTGCATGGACGAAGGCTGCTTGAGCGCGCCGGAATTAAACGTCGAGATCAAGCGCAAAGGTCAAGTCAAGGTCAAGGCCCTCACCCGGGACGGTAGGGAAGTAACCATTGAAGCAAAGGAGTTTCCGGCTGTCTTGTTGCAGCATGAAATTGATCATCTCGACGGAAAGTTGATCAT
>JADFXY010000360.1:4103-4529 GCA_015233355.1 Deltaproteobacteria bacterium
GTATTCATGGGGACACCGGAGTTCGCCGAGCCATCCTTCGTGGCGCTAGCCAATAAAAAAAATCTTGCCGTCGCCATAACCCAGCCTGATCGGCCCAGCGGCCGTGGTCAGACGGTCGGTCTGTCACCGATAAAAGTCAAGTCCATGCAGTACAATGTGCCGGTCGTTCAGATTGACTCCATCAAGCACGAAAAATCCATCGAGCAGATGAGAAAATTCGCCCCGGACTTGATCGTGGTCGTCGCCTTTGGCCAGATTTTACCCCCGGAGGTATTGGAAATCCCCCGCATGGGCGTTATCAACGTTCATGCGTCATTACTCCCCAAATGGCGGGGAGCGGCCCCCATTAACTGGGCTGTCTTGAATGGCGATTACTACACCGGCGTTACCACCATGCTTATGGACAAGGGCCTTGACACCGGGGCT
>JADFXY010000361.1:0-4529 GCA_015233355.1 Deltaproteobacteria bacterium
AACTCAATGACATTGCTCTCCAATCTGCGGATTGAATCATGGCCTTTGATGATAATCGCTTAGCATACTCGTCGAACTCAGGTTATTTATAACCATGAAAGATGTGGTGGGCCGTATAGAACACGGCCATGAAGTAGACGGCGCTGGTCGCGATAAAGTAGACACCCCGATAGATGAATTTAGCCCTTTTTCTAATCAACAAAACCAAACCGCCCGCCATGACCGTGAGGGCAACGGCGATGCCCATGAATTTTAAGATGTCCCATAGCTCGTTCATCTAACGTCTCCAATCCCTGTTTCTTGTTGCTGGTTGCTGATTAAAATCAGCGGCACCGTCCGGCCGCGGTCACTTCGTCTTTGCTATAGGCCCGGACCAGCCAGGGGAAGCCGGCTTCCATCCAGCGGGCCACATCCTCGTTCGTTTTCCCTTGAGCCTGCAGCACGGCCTGGTCCAGCCAGAGCTGATCACCGCCTTGTTGCTTCAGGACACCGGCGCCGAACTCCGCTTCCAGGGCTTCTTTCAATTCCTCATTGATAATCCACCGGCCGTTGGCGGTGATGTTGGTGCCGCCGTGGTCGCCGAAGAAGGCCGCGACATAATTCCCTTTCCCGAGAGTTTGGTCCAACCGGGTGATGACTTTTTGGATCATATAATCGGCAAAGAACATGTAATTGTAAATCTCCCCAGAATAAATACCATATCTGTGCCCCACGGCGTCAAGGCTTTTTAGATGAAAGAAAACGAAATCAGGGACATTGTTCCGGCCCACGCCTTCCCGTTCCATGGCCATCAGGTTAAGGTCGAAGTTCCAGAGATCAAAAAACGGGGTTTTGACCGTTTCGCTATACTTTTCCGACAACACCGTCACTCCCGCATTGTAGTCTTGATATCTTTGGAGCTGGTCCGGTTCCGGTTGATCGGCTTTGATCAGAGGATAGCTGAAAGAATACTTTTCGCCCCAGGGAAAGGCGGATAAAGGATGGCCGATGGGTCCTGCCGTTGCGGCATAGGGACCTTGATCCCGAATCGTCAGATCACTGGTCCAGTTGGCCGTGTCCAGGTCCAGGTTGTAATATTTCTTGAGCCACTGCTTAACGGCGACATCGGGATTAAGACCGACATTCAAATAGTCGGGCAGAGTATAGAAATCGGTATTGGTATAGGGGACGCCTGAATACCAGTTGGTGATAAACACGATATCTTTATCCGCACCGGAGCAGGCCGGATCCCCATCCCGATAAAAGGCTCCATGACCGGCCACCCCGACGGCAGCCCGGCCGTAACTCGACGAGGAAATGACGGTGCTCTTGTTGTTGCGGCGGGCCAGTTCATCGGCCAGGGTGGGGACCAGCAGGTTATAGGGGCTGAGATCGCCGTGACCGGTGTTCGGCCCGGCATTGCCGTCATCTATGGCCAGGGGGAATGTGCCGTCTGGTTGCATGACGTTGTTGCCCACAATGCCGTGCATCCCGGCGATGGTGCCGGTGCCGACCGAGGCATGGGATACCGCTGTTTCCGTTTTGGCGTCGGTGGCGCGGCCCTGGGCGAACGTGGCCCCTTTGGCGATAATATTGCCGGTCAGGAAGGAGAAGGCGCTCTCAAAGGTTCTCAGGTGGTCGTTGCGGCACTGATCCAAGCTGAACAGAACGAGCACCTTGGGCCGCTCCTGACTGGTCCAGGCGGCGGCTTCGGGTTTGAGGATTTCGGTCAAGACCCGTCCTGAGGCGGCAGCCGGCCGCTGCACCCCGGCCAGGTAAGCCAGGGTCGGAGCGATATCGATGAGCCGGGCCTCGCCCCCCAGATACCCTTCCTTGATCCCCTTACCGTAAAAAATAATGGGGATATCCGAATCGTAGTTCCACAGCGAGCCGTGATTGGCCACCGTATCGGGTTTTTGACCCGTTAACATTTTGGCGTAGTCGGCCCGCCCGGTAAACAGGCAATGGGGTCGGGTGAGGAGATAAACATCTGGAAATCTGGTGGGGTGATACATATTCTTAATGGCCGAGGGCACCCCCAAGTAGGGGTTCTCGATGTCAGCGGCCGGCGGCGTGTCGGTTTTCTCTTCGCCCTGGGCCGGAGCGGGCTTCGCCGCGTAGAGCCAATGCCCGATGAAACCTATTACCAACAAAACGAAAGCGCTAATCAGGTAGTTGGACATAAACTTTTTCCATGGTGGAAGAGTTGCTGGTTGCTGGTTTCTCGTTCCTGGTCGGTGGGTTGATGGGGCACCGGACGAATTTCTTTAAATAGATCATTCCGATTAAGCCCCAACGGGGCGCTCTAGGTTAGCCCAGTGGCAACGCCCTGGGAAAAACGGGTGGTTGCTGGTTACGAGAGCCTCGTGGCCGGGTCGGCATCAGTCTTTCCGCCCCCCGGCGATCATGGCCTGCCAGCCCAACGGATATTAATACATCGATCAGTTCAATAGTTCAAATATGTAATTTAAATGGCCGGCGCTTCTTTGGATTGGAAATAGATATGGTCGGGTTGACGGGCATTGGACGAATTTCTATAAAATAGACAATTCCGAATCAGCCCTGAAGGGGCGCTCTAGGTTAGCCCAGCGGCAACGCCCTGGGAAATTTCGATTAAGCCCCCGCAACGCGCAACCCGCAAGTATTTTACCAGAATCCGTGCCGCCGCCCGATTTCGCTGTATTCTTCCATCCCCCCGCATTGGCCCAGGGCGCACGCCCGCTCCAGATCGAGACATCCCATCCGATACCGGGAGCCGGCGATCAGGGCCGCCCCTCTCATTTCGTAAGCCGGAGCAAATAGAGGATTTATCCTAAGCGCCTGGGTCAGATCAGGAATCGCCTGCATATGCCGGCTTTGTTGGAGATAGGCCACGCCACGATAATAGAACCCTTCGGCATTTTTGGGGTCCATGATCAGCACCAGAGTCAAGTCTTGGATGGCCGCCTCAACTAATCCTTTTTCCAGCTTGTCTTTAGCCGATTGGAGTTTTTCGGCGACCAGCGGCCCGGCCGGACCCGGTGGGTAGACCGGAGCCCCCGGCTTCTTTTCAAAAATGGCCATCATGGTCTGGGAGGGGCAAGGACAGATGGTATAATCTTGATAGGGAATACCGAAAATGGTTCGAGGCACAAAACCCTGGGGAGGGAAAGAGCCCGCCCCGCTGAACCAACCGGGAAAGACCGCCAGCCAATCGGTTTTACCCACGGCTTGTTTGAAATCAACCTTCTTAAAAGCTATCTCCGCATTGTTCAACCCGATCAAATCGATCGTAAACCTGTGCCCAAAATAGCGGATAGCCCCCGCATCATTCACTCCCACTACGGCATCAGCCAGCGTATTCTGAGCAATCCATTTTCCGGTTTGAACGTTGATGAGATTAATGGCGCGCGAGTCAGAGGCCAGGTGATCCCGCCGATCTGTAAAAGAGGCCGAAAAAGCTGGAAAAGAATAAACCAGGCCGGCGATGCCTAAAGCGCTCAGGCCACAGACGGCCATCCGAGCATACGACCGCCCTAGTCGCCCTGTCCAGACCCTGGCCATTCCACCGGTCAGCAAGCCGGCATAGCCGATACAAAATGGGACGGTCAGGATGAGCGCGGCCGGGTCAAGCCACCGGGTCCAGTAGTATCCATCGGGCGAAATTCTTCGGCTGCCCGCGACTCCGGCTAAATAGACAAACGGGCCAAAAACGGTCAGCATGAATAAGGTGAACCGGTTCACATCCCGGCGTTTGATAATCCAGATCAAAAACAGGGCGGCTCCGAAAAAAAATATAGACAGGGCGGGAAAGCCATGCCCCACGAACGCCCGCCAAACCCGCTCGATGTAAACGTATTTTAACTCCACCACATGGGCTTTAAGATAAAACGTGTTGGGCAACCAGTGACCGGTGGCGTATTTGCAGAATAATCCCCACCCCAGGGCCGGAGCCGTGACCAAGACGAGTCTGAACAAATGCCGTCTCCAGGGCGCCGACCGTTGGGCCATGACCAGGCACAGCAAGAAGACGGGGAGCAAGACCAGGGCCTCGGGCCGGGTAACGGGGGTCAACCCGATCAGAATACAGGAGAGCGTCCACCTCTGCCTGATCACGGCATAGGCCGCACCTGACCAGAGGGTGATTAACAACATGACTTCCATGCCGGAGAGCGTGGAAAACAGAAACCGGGGATCAATGGCGAAGATAGACGCGGCGCAGAGGCCGCTAACCGGCGATTCGGTATAGTCCGTGGCCAGGTTGAATAAAAGCCACAGAAAAACGGCCCCTAACAGGATCCCCTCGATCTTGACCGTCAGGGCCGGCGGGACCGCACCCCAGGCCGAAAGCCAGTGGGCCGGAGCCGTGACCAGGGCCCAGAGCGGACTGGACTCCCCGGCCTCCTGCAGTCCGGGATTATATGCAAACCCATGACCCCAGGCCAAAGAGCGGGCGTAAACCTGATGGATCCAGGCGTCGTCCAGCGGAAAATCGAACAAGCCGTACCGGCTGGAGAGGAACTGCGATAAGCCGGCCAGGAAGATAGCTATCGGCACAGCCGGGTAGATGA
>JADFXY010000362.1:0-4518 GCA_015233355.1 Deltaproteobacteria bacterium
GGAAGCGACCCGACCACCGCTTCTAAGATCTACACCGGCCCCATTAAACTCGGTGCAAGCTACACCATTAAGGCCAGAGCGTTCAAGTCCGGCATGGACCAAAGCGACATCGTCACCGCCGTCTATGTCATCACCATCCCCCAGGCTAAAACGGCCGCTCCGGTGTTCAGCCCTCCAGGCGGAAACTATACCTCCGCCCAAACGGTGACTTTGTCCTGCGCCACCCAGGGGGCGACCATTACCTTTACCACCAACGGAAGCGACCCGACCAGCGCTTCTATGGTCTACACCGGTCCTCTTAGACTCGGCGCAAGCTACACCATTAAGGCCAGGACGTTCAAGTCCGGCATGGACCCAAGCGACGTCGTCACCGGGGCCTATGTCATCACCACCAGTGCGAAGTAACCCGGCATATCGGGAGCCCCATTGTTTGAACCGTGATGACATTCTGGTTGCGGGTTGCGAGGTGCGGGTTACGGGTTAAAAAACCCCGATTAAATGAAGACGATGATTAGAGCAAAATACCCTCGTGTTGGACCTACCGGTTCGGCCTGGGGGTATTTTCATTTTGACCTTGAGGCCGGTTAAACCTGATGACGAACTTCCATAAACATCATCGTCGATCAGACGGGATGGCCTGGTGGATGCTCAGCAGGATGGGTAGTTGCAAGTTTACGAGGCATCTGGTTGAGTTATTTTTAATAGACAATTCCGAACAAGCCCCACCGGGGCGCTCTAGGTTAGCCCAGCGGCAACGCCCTGGGAAATATGGCAGGTTACGGGCCGGGGAGGATGGCCGGGAAGGCGTCAATTCAACGATTCAACACGTGCCGGCAAAAAGGGTTGGCTTTTTTTCATGTCATTTGTTATAATTCTTTTGAGGGTGTGCTTAAATTCCAATCTTTTGAGGGAGACTTTCAAATTGGCTTCCAGGCTGACATTAGAAGAGATCAAAAAGAAAGCTGTTCCCATTTTACAGCGCAATGATGTGGTCAAGGCGGCTGTTTTCGGCTCAACCGCCTGGTCAACTGAGCACCAGAAAATCGAGATCAATTTATGCCCGTAATAGCAAGATTCTATGGGATTATTATCAAGATGTATTTTAAGGAGCATGGAGTTCCACACTTCCACGTTCTTTATGGTGAATTCAATGGTGTTTTCGCTATAAGCTCATTGGAGATGATTGAAGGTGACCTGCCTCAACGCGCCATGAACATGGTCATGGAGTGGGCGAAAAGCTATCAAGAAGACTTAATAGACATGTGGAACACCCAGCAGTTTCGAAATCTACCCGGATTGGAATAAGATCATGGCGGAGTATCCAAAAGTCAAGTCGGTCGAAGTTCTGTCCGGCCATCGTTTGAGAATCGTTTTTGTCAGCGGAGCCGTTCGTTACTACGACTGTAACTCCTTGTTGGAACAGCCAGCCTTCCATGTTCTAAGAGATGAAGGATTTTTCCGAAACGTGCATCCGGACGCACATGGATACGGAATTGTCTGGACCGATAATCTGGACTTATCGGAATCCGAGCTCTGGATCAACGGAACGACTGGGCAGGCGGCCTGAAGGAGAACCTCGTTCCCGGCCTTAAAGCCGCCTCAACTTGGTGACAAACTCCCCCAAACATCCCAGCCAATCCGTCCAGCCCCAACACCACGGTTTCAGGCAATAACCACGGCGGGTAAGATCTTTTAAGATTGACTTCCGCCACAAGCTGTTATACGCTGATAAGGCATAGTATCAGGGAAAACGGTGCAAATCCGTTGCGGACCCGCCGCTGTAACCGGGGACAAACGCCGCGATACCACTGTCGATCACGATGGGAAGGGCGGCTAGTAGGACGAACCGGAAGCCAGAAAACCTGCCCAAATAACATGTGCCGCGCTCTCCGAGGGCTGAGAGCCGGACAATCCGGACGAAATACGGCGTCCCCGGGTCTTATGGCTCGGGGATTTTCTTTTGGGTTGCAAACAGGTTACAAGTTGCTGGTTGCAAGTTACAGGTTACGGGTTGACGGGTTGACGGGGCATCGAACGAATTTCTATTAAATCGATAATTCCAAACAAGCCCCAACGGGGCGCACCAGGTTAGCCCAGCGGCAACGCCCTGGGAAATCCAAATATGTCCCCTCAACGGGACGACCAGGTTAACCCTGGGAAATCCAAATGGGACCCGCTAAATTTGACCCATAAATAATCTGTGTAATCTGCGTAATCTGCGGATGTCTTTTGGCTTCACTCCATAATCTGCGGATGTCCTTTTGGTTTCGCCGGCCCTTCGGGCTATGTATCCCTCTAATTCAACCGATTTGGGGCAACCCCTGGGGAATCTTTGGATAACGAGCTGTTATGATTTCATGTCCACGCATCCTCATCGCCGGGACCAACAGCGGCGTCGGCAAAACCTCCGTCACCCTGGCCCTGGTCGGGGCCCTGCGGCAACGTGGCCTGCGCGTCCAGACCTTTAAGGTGGGACCGGATTATCTGGACCCGACCTATCTGGCCCGGGCCTCGGGGCGGCCGTGCTACAATCTCGACGGCTGGATGATGGGCCGTGATTATGTCCGGGATTTGTTCGCCCGGCAGGCCGCCTTAGCCGATATCTCCGTGATCGAGGGCGTCATGGGCCTGTTCGACGGCAGCGATCCCGTGTCCATTGAAGGCAGCACCGCCCAGATTGCGGCCTGGTTGCATGCCCCCGTGGTCCTGGTGGTCAACGTCCACGGCCTGGCCCGGAGCATCGCCCCCCTGGTCAAGGGATTTGCCGAGTTTGACCCCGAAGTGACCATCCGGGGCGTCATCGCCAACAAATGCGGGACGGAGCGGCACCAGGTCCATTTGGCCCGGTCATTAGCCGCCTGCGATTTACCCCCGCTGACGGCCGCCATCCCCAGGGACGCTTTCCCGGCCTTGCCCAGCCGGCATTTGGGACTGGTCACCGCAGATCACCGAAACCTGTCCGACGAGATTATCCAGCGCTTAGGCCGAGTCCTGGATACCCCTGGGACCATCGAGACCATGATCAAGCTGGCCGACCAGGCCCCGGATATGGAAGCCCTGGCCGTTTCTCCCGGAATCAACCCCCGACCCGATCCGGTCAGGCTCGGACTGGCCGATGACGCGGCGTTTCATTTCTATTATCAGGACAATCTGGACGCCCTGGAGGCCGCCGGGTGTGACCTGATCCGGTTCTCGCCTCTGCATGACGCATCTTTGCCGGAGGGACTGGCCGGGCTCTACTTGGGCGGCGGGTATCCGGAAGAATATGCGGCCAAGCTGGCGGCCAATCAAACCATGATCCAGGCGGTCAGGGATTTCGCCCGGTCGGGTCGGCCTATCTATGCCGAATGCGGCGGGTTGATGTATCTGTCCCAGGGGATCACCCTGCGGGACGGGCGCCGTCCGGCCTTAACCGGCTTGTTGCCGCAAGGGACCAGGATGCTTGACCGGCTCAAGGCATTGGGATATGTGGAAGTGACCTTGACTCGGGATTCCTTGCTGGGCCGGGCAGGGGATCGGCTCCGGGGCCATGAATTCCATTATTCGGAACTCGATGATCCGGCCGCCGAGGTTGCCGGGTGGGAGCAGATTTACGTCACTCGCAAGCCCGGTTCGGACACGACCGGACGGGAAGGCCGGCAGCAGGGGAGGGTCCTGGTCAGTTACGTCCATCTCCATTTGGCCTCCAGACCGGAGGCGGTCCGGCATTTTGTGGCCGAGTTGGCCGCATCGGCGTAACAGCGCAACACCGCGTCGCCTTGGGCCGCAACCAAAAAACCAATGATTCTCACTTTGTCATTCCGAGCGAATGCGTTCCCACCATGTCATTCCGAACGAATGTGAGGAATCTTAAGATTTCTCGCTTCGCTCGAAATGACAAGAGATAGCCGCGAAGTTCTTCAAATTAGGCCCAAAATATGGTCTGCTTGGGAAGGAAAGAATGAATGCCCACAACTGGGAATAGAGGTTCCGACGAAGCTTTCTATCAGTTGTTCCAGGTCGCCGGTAAGGCCATCTTGAAACTGGTTGGGGTAACGGCCGCGGAGCAATATCAGTTTCACGCCGAGACCTTGAAGACCAAGAAGGTTTCTCCCGATATGGTGGCGATTCCCGAGTCCGGGGCCGGTGATACCGTGATCATGGAATTTCAAGGCTATCATGATCCGCTCATTCGCTACCGGATGCTGACTGCGGTCGCCCTGTATTGCGGGCAAGATAAAGAAATGCCGCCGGTACTTCCGGCCATCATCTTTACCGAGCGGTCTTTCGCCGACTCAGCCTTGCCGCTTGACATTGCAGATACCAGCGGTCAATATCGAGTCAACGCCCGGTTTAAAGAAATTGTCCTGGAAGACTATACCGAAGACCAACTGCTGGCCATTGATCCCCGGCTGGTGGTGCTGGCTCCTTATACCTTTCCGACGAACATGGACAAAGCTGAATTGGACCGGAGGGCGCGTGGCTGGGGCGACCTGGTCCGGAAGCTTTACCCCCCGGAGCAATCCCCCGCCCAGGTGG
>JADFXY010000363.1:0-4515 GCA_015233355.1 Deltaproteobacteria bacterium
TGCCGACAGCCCCGGCAGTCCGGCCCTGAACTATAGGAACCACTTACCCCCGATGAGAGCTTCGCCTGGAAGGATTGGATACCTTCCTTCAGCAGGAGATGACAGATTATGCGGTCAGAATTTATTTCGCAAGAAGAGAAAACGAAAGCCGCGGCCATAATACCGCCTCCTGCTGCAACCCCGCAGTCCATTAGCTTTCCACTGCACGAATTGAAAGGCGTTGGAAGGCTGGTTGAAACCCTGTCGCCCTTGCTGGCTGTTTCTTCATTGTCGGAGGTCCTATCTTTTAGCGCTGCGGCCGAAAAGGAATTTTATTTGTTCCTCCAAGATAAGGAGATGAACGTCCACGGGATGGATCTGGCTCCACTTTTTACTGCGGTTAGTCCGTTGAAGGATTACAGTGAAGACGTCAGCCTGCCACTGCGCCTGGTGTCGCTATCAGAGACACTGTCAAACATGGAAACGGTGGCGAGCGTAATCGAAGCCCATGAAACGCCGTATCACCTATTCATGTCGTTAGTCCTCTCCCGGTGGCGGGAACTCGTCCGGCTTGAGATTCGCCGAATCAGCGGTCAAGCTAAGTTGGAGTTGACATCACACGATGAGGAAACAACCGACGAAAAAACGACAATTACTCTGACTATTCGAAATCTGGGACCAGCCGTCGCGACGAATATCCGGGTCAAACTCTTGGTAGAAGGCAAATCGATTGTCTATCCAAAAAAGCAGGTTCTGTCTTCACTGGCCCCTGAGGAAGCCAGAACCCTAACTTTTACTGTGAGAGGCGAAGTTGCCTACCGCATAGATGCTCTGGCCACATATGATGACCGCATGGCCAAGGATAAAGAAGAACGGCATAGAGTGTGGTATGTCAAGCATGTCGAAGCGACGAAGCTAAGTATTAAAGCGCTACCCATAACCTGGTCGCTGGACATCCGCAATCCCTACTTACCAGGAACGCCCTCACCTGACTCAAAACAAATGGACAGGCTCTTCGTTGGTCGTGATGATGTATTGCGTTTCGTGGAAGAAAACCTGGTTAACGCCGCATCGGAACGGATCGTGGTTCTTTACGGGCATAGACGCATGGGCAAGACCTGGACCTTGCTCCGATTGAAAGAACGACTGCCCGAGAAATACCTGTCCGTCTATATCAACGTACAAGAGTTCACCGGGGTGAATGGGGTTCCACCGGTTCTGCAAAACATTGCGGATGAGATTGTTCGCTCGCTTAAACAACACGGAGGAACTGATCCGGCGGCCGTCTCGTCTATTCGAGTGCCTACTTTGGAACAATATGAGCAGAATTACCCATATTTTTTCAAGCGAGTTTTCCTGAGTGACGTCCAGGAGGTACTCGGCGATAAACGGCTTCTTTGGCTGATCGATGAGGCGCAATGCCTTGACGATATGGTCCAGGCCGGCCACCTTCCAGCCACCTTCCTGGAGTTCCTACGAGATTTGATGCAGTTCAGCCATAAGATTGCCTTTGTCTTTGCCGGTGTCCGAGAGATAACGGAAGAGTATTGGTCAGTTTTTTTCAACATGGCGGTACATCGGAGGATTGGCGTGCTTAGCGATGAGGACGCCTCGAAACTTATCATTGATCCACTCAAACCATACGGGGTGGAATATGACCCTGCCGCGGTGTCTTTGATTCGCCAGTTTACGGGAAATCATCCCTATTTCATTCAATTACTGTGTGATCGAATTGTCTCCGGCTTAAACAAGCAAAAACTGCGGCATGTCGGCGGCCGGCAAGTAGAAGCCGCGGTCGAGGACCTTGTGACTCTTGGTGCGTCCAATCTCCAATTCTACTGGAAGGACGTAATGGATGAAAAAGAACGGGCAGTGGCCGGCACGATGCAGGACATACTGCGACAGCAAGGCACATCGGATCTGGCAACTATTTTGAATCAAATGAGAATAAGCAATCCGAATGTTTCCTCAGACGACTTGTCATCTGTCTTACAAAACCTGGTTAAGAAGGACATTATAGAAAAGGCAAAGGGTCTTCGTGACACCTATAGATTTAAGATGGGACTAATAGAACGGTATATTGAAGCTCATGAGGCTTATGCCATGTGTCAGGAAAGGATTGGCCGACTATGGTGAAGGATGTCGATGTGGCCAAGAAGTGGAAGATATTCTTGAGTCACTCCTCCAAAGACAAACCCTTTGTTGACTGGCTCTATGTTAAGTTGCGAAGCGCCAACCTGGAGTTGTGGTACGACAAGTATGAAATATTAATCGGAGATTCCATCCTGGAGAAGATATATGAGGGGCTCGACGGAAGCGAATTTATCCTCGTTGTCTTGTCAAAAGCAGCCGTGGCGTCCGAGTGGGTCAAGCGTGAGTTGGAACCTAAAACTCTCGAAGAAATTGAAAAGAAGAAGGTGGTGGTTCTTCCTGTTGTACTGGACGATATAACTTCCGCAGATATACCACCTTTTATAAGAGCGTAAAAACACATCAGGTTTCCAGGTCATGGGTCGGAAGAAAAATTTAGCGAGCTTATCGATAGCATTGACCAACATGTGAAGAGACGCGTCCTGACCTCGACAGATAAGCCTTCCTCAAATGTTCAAACTAGTTACAGCCATAATCCCTTTGGCTTGCGTGGTGGGGTGGATCCGAAACGGTGTGTGGTCCCTGATGCCCTGGTTACGGATATTGTTGACCGGTTGCTTTCGAACCAGTCTGTTTCCATAGTCGGGGCTCGAATGCTGGGCAAAACGTCTTTGCTGAAATTCCTGGCTTCCCCTCAGGCCCAACCGTATTTTCCAAGAGAGAACGCTGATTGGTCGGCCTTCCAGTTTGTTTATGTCGATATGCAGGAACACTCCGGGCAACACTGGAGTCAATTTGTGCCCCAGATAGCCCGAGCCATGTCGAGCAAACTAACCGCAGAGTCGCCGTCTCCGCCAGACACGCACAAAGAAGCTCTGGACTGGATAAAGACCATCGCCGGCCGCCAAGATGATGAGGAGAAACACCTCTGGGTGATAATGATCGACGAGTTTGACAAAGTCGCGGAATTAGATGAAGTCGATACTCAACTCTTCGACCACTTACGCTCTCTACCCCAGCACTATAACCTATGTTTTGCGATTGCTTCCCGCCGGAAACTAATAGACCTGCCTCTCCAAGAAGGCGTTAATTCTTCACCATTCTTCAACTGTTACTGTGAAGAATTCCTGGCCAAGTGGGATGAGTCCCTGGTCCGGTCATTGATGCAGGAGCCTCTCGGTCAAAAATTGGACTGTTTTTCCGAAGATGATTTTGATTTCATATCTAACCTGACCGGAAATCATCCATTCTTGCTTTAAATAGGTTGCTCCAAGCTATTCACAGCCCGCAAGAAATATGGATCGGGCAAAATCGATTATGATTCCATTGTGGATGACTTCATGCAGTCCGCTGAGAGATTTTACCGATATTACTGGAAGAACGAGATCATGAGTGAAGATCACGCCTGGCTGGAGGACTGCCATACCGCCATCTCCAGGAATGATCAGGCCAGTCTTGAAGCGCTTCAAATCAACAATCCTGGCCGGAAGAATAAGACCATCCGGAAGAAACTGGCCCGCCTGGGCCTGGTGCTAACCGATGACGGGCCAATAGAATTTCCCATAGGTTTCAGGGTGTATCTGGATAGCATTATTTGAGGACCAGGTGGTCTCTCGACTCGAACAGTCATATTTTTTCTCGGACAATTATGGAATGCTGACATGACCAGACTGATCTATTGTTTCTTATGCTTCGTATTTTGTTTTTTCATGGTAATAACCGCCGGCTGTGGCGGCTCCGATAGCAACAACTCGGACGTCTCCTTAGAGACCATGATCGGGCAGATGACCATGGTCGGGTTTCGCGGCACCGACCCCAATGATGACTGGCCCAGGTTGATCGTCCAACAGTTGGAGACAGGTCACCTCGGGGGCGTGGTTCTTTACCGGTTTAACATTGTCAACCAGCCCCAGGTAGAAGCCTTGACCAGGGCCATCGGCCGGGCGCGGGCCTCTTATCCGGTCCTGGTCAGTCTGGATCAAGAGGGCGGCAAGGTTCAACGGTTGAATAGCACCAATGGATTCAAGGATTTCTTGTCGGCCCAAAAGGTGGCGGAGCAGATGACCCCTGGGCAAGCCCTGGATTACTATCGCGACCTGGCCGCGATGGTCCGGCAAGCCGGGTTCAACTTGAATTTTGCCCCGGTCGTGGACTTGAATCGGAATCCGCAATCACCCGCCATCGGGAAGCTGGAACGGAGTTTCGGGGCCGACCCGGAGCAGGTCATTGCCTATGCCTCAGCCGTGATTTCAGCCCATCACAGCCAGGGCGTCTTGTGTACCTTGAAACACTTTCCAGGGCACGGCAGCGCCGGCGGGGACACCCATCTGGGATTTGTCGATGTGACCGACACCTGGAACCCTATCGAACTCGAGCCGTTCTTTCGATTGTCCGGGCCGGGCGGGGCGGATATGGTCATGGTCGCGCACACTTTCAACCGGAATC
>JADFXY010000364.1:0-2475 GCA_015233355.1 Deltaproteobacteria bacterium
ATAATATGGGTTACATTATTCAGGTGCAGGAGCGGATTTGATTAAGCTCTGACAACGATATGGCGACATTATTCCGGCCGCGGGGCCAGGCGAAGAATATTTTGGAAGGTATTCCGGGGTAGAGAGTTTGATCAGGCCTCCACGGAAGCCTTGGAGGTCACTAAAGGATCGGTCAGGCTTATTTCACGGCCAAGTCGTGGCCCAGGTGTGATCGGGGGGATAATCAAATCGCTTATCTGATCGTCATGGGGGTGGTAAACGCTGGGGCTAGGCAGCGACGGACAAAGCGGAAAAGTGATAGGTTGGAGGTTCTGCGATGTGTTAAAGGAAGACAGATAAAGAGTTTGTGGAAGAAAGGCACCAGAACGGTATCATCACCGGCCAGGCAGCAATCAAAACGGATGAATTCATCTGGCCAGGAAGTTGACTAATAACCTAGCCAGCTACAATCGCACTGCGTAGGCACAAGTCGAGAACCTTTGGAATTTGCCAGTAAAATAATGACTTGAAATAAAGAAGGGAAGAAACTTAACATAAGTAACTCGATGTTCTGACAAAGGGGAGCACGGACAGTATGTATTTCTGAAAACTAAATAGATATTATAGAAACAATAGAGCTTTTATTAGTTTTTTTCTTGACTTATTTTTGACTGTTAGCTAATAACCAGAAGAACTTTCCCAAACTCTGGAAAATCTCTCAAGCTTGCCTGTTACTATCTCCAAAGATAGAGGCTGCAACTCAATGTCATTAACTTAAGGTCAAGTGGGCTCATGTGTTGTCTGAGATTCCCAATTTAAACTTAGATATATATTTCTGCTCAATCCTAATTTTAGACTCTAGATATTTATTATATCTAAGTAAGACGCTTTCCGTAATTTCTATCCCATTACGAGTAAACCTCGTAAGGTCAAGATTATCAATAAGGTCAAAATATTTAACAGCAATAGCTATATCATCTTTGCTTTTGATGATATTATCGATGTAATCAAAATAAGATTTAAATTTAGATTCCTTTCTATTCAACAATAGCAAAGCATCTAGGGTTGAAGAAAAGAAAGTATTTGTGATTACTTCTTTAAAGGAGGGGTGATCCTCAATAACATCATGGAGAACGGCCACTATTTGTGTATCATAATTGTTAATTCTTTGCATTACCCTAATAGGGTGTGAGATGTAAGGCTCCCCAACTAAATCTTTTTGGCCAGCATGAGCTTGAACAGCAATAGAAATTGCTTTACTTAAAGAATTTTGTGCAATTGTAACCCTTTGAGTAAGCATATATTCCCCTTAGAATTTACGATGAATAGACTTTAACTCTTCCGTTATATTCCCCACCCAATATTCCCGGTTACATATCTGTATGTGAGTTTTTACTCCTTCTTTATGAAGATCTTCCTGTTCCTCTTTTATCGCATCCCAATACAGGGGATATCCAGGAATCTCCGATACGTATATCACTCGTTTGAACTTTAAAATTTTTTCAACTCTAGCATATCCAGCAGTAACCAGATACTCCCCCTTATCTGTTTCAATATTAAGATCAGGGACGTAAATCATTTTATCAATAGTTGGGAGTTTTAGCCAGGGATCTTTATCAAAAACTAAAGCCTTCCACCATAATCTAATATGAATTAAAAAGGGCCAGGGTTTTAGATTAGTACTCATAATATACCTTTAAAAGAAATACACAGTATGTAGATTAAAATTAACCTTTTGTTGGTTTAGATTTTGGTTCCAAGGTAAAAGATCCGGGCCAATACAAATCTCTTTTGCCAGGGTCTACTGTTAGATAGTAACCTTCATAACAATAAGAGACTACAGAATTATCCATGAACCGTACCTGCATGGGGTAGTGAAGAAGATTGTTGATTTTGAAGATTACCCCTTCCCCAAAAGATAGAGATTGTACAATATCCCCTATCTCAGCTTCATGGAATTCGGTGGCTTCCATTATGATACCTTTAAATCAGCATACATCTTGGACTTCTTTATGAAAGATGTAGGGGAACCTTTACCTTTAACTGTATTATAATACCTTTTGTATGCCACAGCAGGAGACACTTCAGACCATCCTTTGAACCTAAGATATTGACACGAGGCCAACGCAATCTGCAAATTTATATTCTTCTTGAGTTGCACTTCTAAAGAAACTGAAGGCCACATAAGAGACTCAACACGTTCCTTTAGATCAGCTTTGTATTTAATGTAATTCTCGAAGATATCTCTTGCTGTGAAGGGCTCCATCTGAAAGGTACCTAGTGCTGGTCCAAGCACTTGTTCTGAGAACCTACCAAACTCAGATTCGGTTGCCGAGGTACCTATAAGGATTGGAATTAGCTTGGGTTCGTTGATCTGAAGAACTCGATGTACGTAACGAACTTCTTCAATAAGAACCTGCTTGTCATGCCTAGGATGTAGACGTGTGCTCTTCCGATCTTACATCCTAGGCATGACAAGCAGGTTCTTATTGAAGA
>JADFXY010000364.1:2485-4453 GCA_015233355.1 Deltaproteobacteria bacterium
TACATCTCCCAAGCAAGGAAGGATGTAACAAGAGTGAACATGAAGAGAATTAGAATTGTTCTGAAAGAGATTATAGGGCAACGATACACTTTAGACTCAGCCATGTTATCCTCCGAATTTCAAACCGTTAGCTGACAGCTATTAAAGGGGTATTACTTGCTTGGTCAGAGCTAGCTTTAAGATTGAAGATTTAAATAATCTATATTTTGGAATCCACCCACAATCCCTAACAAATGTCGTAAGCTCCTTTATCTCCTCTTTAGTGAAATCTGCTTTAACTTCAATGTATAATTCCAATCTCGAAAAATTAAGGTCACCTATAGAAAGAACCTTTCGTATTTCAGAATTAAAGGTTGCACAAAACAAATCCAGGAGATAAGGTCTTACTTGAGGCCAATGTCTACCTGAATCTTTATGAATACAAAAATCAAGCATTAATTTCCCTTTTTGCCTATATAAGCACATAAGGCTAGGAATCCAAATATTGAAATTAGTGCTGTTACCATTTTGGATTCCTTAGTTAAGTGGTGCCTAGAAAGAGATTCGAACTCTTACTTTAGGGTTCTTAAAACCCTTGCCTCTGCCAATTGGGCTACCCAGGCACATTTACTTAATATTCTTCTTAATCCCAGAACTCTTCACAGGCAGAAAGAAACTCGGAGTCCATAGCTTTCTTGTTTTCCAAAACGGGATCTCTCTTATAATCAGGGCAATATGTATGGGAACAGTGTTTGCATGTACCTTCATAATAGATATTAATACCCTGTAGAGTAGGGAGCATGTGAATAGGAACAAGACCTGGACGAATACCCTCTTGCTCAAGCTTATAAAGCTTTTCAGCCTCAAGGGAGTCAAGCAATTTGAAGTTGTCACACTTGAAATAACCCTTTGATTCGTATTTCAAATCAACATCATCTCGCTGATACCCAAAACAGTTTTCTTGATCTGTATCATAGATACAGTTTTCGGAGGCAGATTCTACCTCAGTTTCAATCTGACGTTGTTCTTCCATCAGGAAATCTACATCATCCTCTCGAACACGAGGCATCTAATTATCTCCTTAAACTGAATTAAACAAGGTACAAAGAGGAGGGTTAGAAATTAACCTTTCAAAATTACTTTGTAAGATAGGGCTAAAAGCAGTAAGGAAGAAATCATCAAACCCCAAGCGAACCAATCATACCATTGAAGCGAACCCCAATATGTCTCCACGTTGTTTAAACCCCTTCTTCATATGGACCAGGAATACCCTGGTATTTAAAACAAGTACAACGTGGAGTAGTTGGAGCATATTTCTCTAATTCTTTAACCTATTTCTTTAGCTATTCAATCGGTTTCACAAGATCCCATTGCTAGGCCGTCGCCTCCCTCGCATTGGAGGGCGCAGCCACGACCACCACTTCCCTTCCCCCCATGAAATCATCATATTTCGACTCTGGCCCCCACCAACATTGTTAGCCCCAAACAACTCCGCCGCCATCCAGGGATATCTTTGGGTTTGGAATTTCCAACTCGTTATCTTCTTGGCGGCCCTGGTAGACTCCCCGTCCGTACAAGTAGACCTTCTCGTCGTCTGCCTTCTGTACAGCAAAAACCCTGTCGCCTACTTGTGCGCTCATTCCCCACCCCCTACCCCGGCAGCCGCGAGGGCTATATCCAGCATGACACGCGGACATCCTGCCCAATGACCACTGTCTTGACCGCCGTTTATCAGCCCGTCACACGACAGGCAGTAATATTCTCCCAAGTGAGATTTCGGTTTGTTTATTTGTTTCGCCAGTATAGCCACCTTCTCCAACGCCTCCACGCGCTTCTCCGCAGCCTCGGCACGGGCCAGGACGGCGTTACGCTCTTTCTCACGCAGCCTTGCCGCTTCTCGCCAGTAGCCGCATCCTCCAGGATGTTCCGTGCATGCAGCAAGTTCGTCATCTACGACGGTGAGCCTGGAAACGAGATCCTCATATCAGA
>JADFXY010000365.1:0-4509 GCA_015233355.1 Deltaproteobacteria bacterium
TTTTTTCATCACTCGGATCTGATAAATCGGTTGCATCTCCGGAAACTCCAAGATGACTGCTTCCACCTGGGAGGGGAAGACGTTTACGCCGGTGATAATCAGCATATCGTCGGCCCGGCCGGTGATCTTGTCCATGGTGATCAATGTCCGGCCACAAGTGAAGGTCTCTCGGTTCAACCTGGTGATGTCTTTAGTCCGGTACCGGATCATGGGCATGGCCCGGCGTTGCAGAGAGGTAAACACCAGTTCCCCTTGATGACCTAAAGGCAGGCTTTTGCCGGTTTCCGAGTCGATGATTTCCGGGTAAGCGTGGTCTTCATTAATATGGAGCTTAAAAGCTTCACAAGAAAAAGCCACGCCCGGCCCCATCAGTTCGGTCAGGCCGTAGGCTTCATGGGCGGCGATGCCCAGTTGGGCCTGGATCTCTTCCCGCATGGCCACAGTCCAGGGTTCGGCCCCAAACGATCCGACCCGCAAAGGACTATTCTTAAAATCCACACCCATCCGGTGGGCGCGTTCGGCGATGGTCAAGGCATAGGTGGGGGTACACATCAGGCCGGTGACGCCGAAATCTTGCATTAATATGATTTGCCGCTCGGTCAAGCCCGATGAGGTGGGGACAACGGCGCAACCGATTTTGAGGGCGCCCTGATGAAATCCCAACCCACCGGTAAACAGGCCGTAACCATAGGCGTTCTGAACAATATCATCATCCCGGAAGCCCTGGGCGTACAATGTCCGGGCCATGCACTCCGACCAGTCATCCAGGTCTTTGGCGGTGTAAGGACCGGTGATGGGTTTTCCGGTCGTGCCGGATGAGGCGTGGACCCGAACGACCTCACGCATGGGCACGGCGCACAGCCCAAAGGGATAATTGTCTCTTAAATCATTCTTATATGAAAACGGGAACAACCCGATATCATGTAATGTTTTGCAGTCATCCGGTTTGATGCCCACTTCGTCAAATTTCTTCTTGTAAAATGGGACATTATTATAAACGTGTTTCAACGTGTCTTGCAGGGATTTTAATTGAACTTTCTCCATCTCCTCGACGGGCATGGTTTCGTGCTTTTCGTCCCAGAACTTCTTTGGCATAACAACATCCTCCTTTTTTGGGTTGCATCCTGAAACGCCCGACCGCTAGCCTGGATCGCAGGGTTATGGTCAGGGAACGGAAGGTTGTGAGGCCGCGCCTGTTGGATCAGGTCACCCGGCCGGTCGGGTTTGCATCGACTCCATCTGGTGGCTCAAAGTATGTCTTTAACATATCTGGGCATGATAGTAAAACCAAACCACCCCAGCTTGGCCGGGAAGGAAGGGGGGCGATCTTCCCGTGATTATAATGCAATCACAATTTAGCTATAATGTAAATGTATAGAACGGCCCTGGTGTTGTCAAGAAAAAAGATACGGCTATAACCTCGATTATGGAAAACTGTTTTCCAGCGTAAAATTGTTTTCCAGGTCGCCCGCGCCTAGGCTCATCACATCGGCAGCCCGAATAACTTTTTAATTTGCTGATACATTTCCACGTTCTTTTCACCATATTTCTCCATGATCGTTTGGAGCATGTTCAGGCTGTCGATGTTCTTGGCCGCTTCCTCTTTCAACATCCTTTTCAGGTTGGCAATGGTTTCGGCTTGGGCGGCCGCCTTTTCTTTTAGTTCTTCATACTTGCGCATGAGTTCAAGGTGCTCTCGGAGCGGAGCCCCGCCCAAGTAGCTAAAGGTGTCCGTCAAATTTTTTTGGAGTTCCCCCACGGCCCGGTCCCATAAAGGCTCCCCGGACCCCTCGGCTTTGGTTCCGCCCGGACGGTCCTCGGCCGCGGCCTTGGTCTTCGATCCCTCGCCCACGTCGTCGTCTCGAGCCTCATCCTTTGACGGTCCAAGAAAGGAGGTGAAGGCACTAAAGAACTTTTCCACGACTTCCAACTGGCCCTTAAAGGCTTCTCCGCCTGTTTTCAAGTGGTGGGCGATCTGCTCTTGAGTCTCCAACCCCTTGGCCATATTAGTGAACGTGGCGCCCAACATTTCCAGAAACTTCTTTTCCATCGCTCCCTCCTAAGTTTTATTAGCCGTTGAGAATCAGAGAAAAGCAATCCGGCAGGTGATTAAGCCAGGTCTTCCTGATCGGGCCGGCAGACACCACATCTCAAGCACTTCCCGACGTCGCACCAGGGTGTCTCTTTCCCGGCCAGGGCCGCCTGGTATTCCCGCCACAAAAAAGACTTGGTCAACCCATGGTCTATGAAATCCCACGGGAACAGTTCATCTTCGGCCCGCTCCCGAGACACGAAATAGTCAGGATTGACCGGGCTTTCTTTAAAGGCCCGAACGTAGTCCCCGTCATAGGCCGCGGCCGCAGCCATGATCCGGCCCACTCGGCGGTCTCCTCGGGCCAGCAGGGCCTGGACATAGGTCCACTTGGGCAAATCAGAGTTGACCCGGACGTTCGGCTCCCGCTCCAGACTTTTTTTGATCATGGAGATCCGGTCCTTCAATTCCTTGACCGAGGCAAAGGCCGTCCACTGAAAAGGAGTAAACGGCTTAGGGACAAAACAATTCAGGCTGACCGTGATGGTCCCGATCCGCTTCTTCCCCTGATAAACCTTGAGCAGCCGATGTTTGATCTTTTTGACCAGGGCCGTCAGGGCTTCCACATCTTCCTTTTCTTCGGTGGGTAATCCGATCATGAAATAGAGCTTCAGGTTTAGAATCCCGGCAGCGATGATCTTTTCCGCTCCAGCCAGAATCTGTTCCTCAGTCAGGTGCTTATTAATCACCCGGCGTAACCGTTCCGATCCGGCGTCCGGAGCGATGGTC
Source organism: Deltaproteobacteria bacterium (assembly GCA_015233355.1). Lineage (GTDB taxonomy): Bacteria > Desulfobacterota > JADFXK01 > JADFXK01 > JADFXK01 > JADFXK01. The sequence continues at coordinate 2,822 of JADFXY010000365.1, forward strand.
ATGACCTGATCGCCGCTATCGAGCAAGGCCTGGATCAATTCCGGGGGCAAGCCATCCGCCCGGACCGAGGAAACGGAGAATTTGCCTCCGGCCTGGAGAATGGCTTGCCCCAGATGGGCTATCCCCGGAATCCCGGCCACGTCCGGGCTGACCAGACCTAGCCGGGGGTGGTCCCTGGCCAGCGGGATGACCGTATCGTAACAGGTTTCCTGATCCAGATGGCGCGGGGGACGATAGATATAGCCTGCGGCACAGAACCGGCAACTGAATCCGCAGCCCCGGCCGATCTCAACCAGGGGCATGGACTTAAATTCCGTATCCGGGGTCAGGATGACCGACTTAACGGGAGGCCGGCGCCCAAACTCGGTCAGCTTCGAGGACCTGATCCGATCCGGGAATCCCGGCTCCGGCTCAAACGCAATCAGCCCGCCGTGCTCATCATAAACGGGGTGGTATCCGGAAGGGACATAGGCAAAAGGCAGTTCCATCCCCAGTTGCCGCAGCAGAGCCGGCTTGGCCACATCCTCGTGATTAAGGCGTTTAACGGCCTCCAAGAACGGCGTCAGGATAACCTCGGCCTCGCCCAACAAAAACAAATCCACGAAATCAGCCAGCGGTTCAGGATTGAGCATGACGGCCACGCCGCCGGCTAAAACAAGCGGATCATTGGCCGCCCGGTCCCGGGACCCGGCCTCCAGTCCGGCCAACTTTAGGATTCTGACCAGATTCAGGTAGTCGCTCTCAAAGGACACCGAGAAGGCGATCAAATGAAAATCCGCCACCTGAGACTGACTCTCCAGAGTGATCAACCGGGACCCGGTGCGAAGGTACTCTTCCTCTTCATCCGGATCAGGCAAAAAGGCCCGCTCGCAAACCACTCCCGCGGCCTGGTTAAACAACTCGTAGACCCTTTGGAACCCCAGATTGGACATGGCCAGGTGGTACCGGTTGGGAAAGATCAAGGCTACTTTGATCATGCCGCCGGGGTCTTTGATGATGGTTCCTTTTTCCTTAGCCAGCCGGATGGGGGTGGATTTTAAGAATAGTCCTTTGCGGGTCGGGTCGTTTGGGGCCGAACCCTGGACTGTGGCCATGCGGGAAGAGATCCAGGCCCAACTGGGCATCGCCGCCCATGAAGCCTACGGCCTGACCGAGTTGATGGGGCCGGGTGTGGCTTTTTCTTGTGAAGCTTATAAGCTTCATATTAATGAAGACCACGCTTACCCGGAAATAATCGACTCGGAAACCGGTGAAAGCCTGCCCTTAGGTCATCAGGGGGAACTGGTTTTTACCTCTCTGCAACGCCGGGCTATGCCTATGATCCGGTACCGGACTAAAGACATCACCAGGCTGCACCGGGAGACCTGCTCTTGTGGCCGGACCCTGATCACCATGGACAAGATCACCGGCCGGGCCGACGATATGCTGATTATCACCGGCGTAAACGTCTTCCCCTCCCAGGTGGAAGCAGTCATCTTGGAGTTTCCGGAGATGCAGCCGATTTATCAGATCAGGGTGATGAAAAAAGGATACCTCGATGTAATGGCGGTGGAAGCCGAAGCCAAACGGTCCGTCTATGAGGACGGCGAAGAAAGGATTGCGGCCCTGACCAAGAAAATCATGGACCGCTTCACTCAGATTATTGGGATCAAGATCCCCGTCACCATCCTCCCCTTCAACTCTATCCC
>JADFXY010000366.1:0-4493 GCA_015233355.1 Deltaproteobacteria bacterium
GGCGGTGTGGACGGCCTGGCCGGAGAGAACACCGGTGCCGCGATTACGGCCTTTCAACAGGTGCATGGCCTGGCCACAGACGGGACTCCATCCGAGGCCCTGCTCCAGCAGATCAAAGCCGAGCTGGCTTTGCCCCCGGCCGATCGGTTGCCGGCGCGAAAAACACTGACCAAGGCCGTCTCTCCACGCCAGGTCTACAAACAATTTCTAAGGCCCGAACGGTTGGCCGCGGCGCGAGAATTCTACTTTGCCAACCAAACGGATCTCCAGGGGATGGAGAAGAAATTCGGCGTTCCCGGTGAAGTGGTCGTGGGGATCCTGATGATTGAAACCGGGTTCGGAAGCTACCTGGGCAAAGACAAAGCCTTCGTGGTCTTATCCAGTATGGCGCTTTGTGCCGATTTCAGCAATATCGAGACATATCTTAACGACCTCCCGATTGACCCGGAAAAACGGGACTGGCTCAAAGACCGGGCCAAAGAAAAAGGTGACTGGGCTTACCAGGAATTCAAGGCCCTGCTCCAGTATGCCGAGGCCAATAAACAAGACCCCTTGACCATCCCGGGGTCCATTTACGGAGCGATTGGAATCTGCCAGTTTATGCCCTCAAATGCCCTCAAATACGGCGTTGCCGCCGATGGAGACGGCCGGGGCGACCTGTTCAAAATGACGGACGCCATTTACAGTACAGGCCATTACATTCAAGGACACGGCTGGAACGGCGACATGGACGACCCGACCAGACAACGGGACGCCATCTACCGTTACAACCGCAGTACCCCCTATGTCAATACGGTCCTGGCCGTGGCTGACCACTTGAGCAAAGCCAACAACAAAAAATTGGCCGCGATATGATGAGCCCGAATTTGATTGAGAATCTAAAACTTATCCCTATGGCTGAATTCGCCGATCTCCCGGCGTTTCGGAGGAGAGCCCTGTTTAGCCGCGTAACCTAGCGGAATCATGGCTACGACTTCATACCCTTCCGGGACCTGGAGAACCTCTTTGGCCTTATCCTGATCAAACAGCCCCACAACCACCGTCCCCAACCCCAGCGAGTGGGCCATCAGGCAGACCGACTGAGTGGCGATGCCCAGGTCGAACATGAACCAGTCCCCAAACTTGGTGGTCACCTGTCCGTTATAGTAGCCGGAACCCTTCAGTTTGCCGCACAAGGCCAGGACGATGGGGGCGGTCACAATGGCCTTGGTGGCCGGATTGCCCTTGCCCATTGTCCCCTGAAGTTTCTCTTTCACAGCCGCCTCTTTAACCACCACGACCTCCCAGCACTGGGTGTTGGCCCAGGAAGGCGACCATTGGACGGCCTCAAGGACCAGGTTCAGCAAATCGTCTGGCACGTTCTTGTCCTGGTAAGATCGAATACTTCGTCTCGATTTGATGACGTCAAGCAGATTGTCCATTAAATCCCTCCATTAAAGATAAGCTTCTGGATCAATACTAAACCAAGAATAGCTAATTCATTTGCGATTCCCTCTGGTCACAAAAATCCTGAAGGTAATTGTATAGTTTTTTGAAATGAGGACATTTGCTACTGACCGTATCCGGATTGATCTTCTTGATTAACTCCGGGGTGTGTATACCCTTTCGGTATCTTTCTTTGCAGTTCGTCTCTTTTGATGATTCAATGATGACTTCCGAAAGCTTATTCTCGCAGGCATCTCCCTCAAGGTTAATCTTACTGAATGATTCCGGATTGCTGAAAAAAACTTCATTCGTACTCAACCAATAGCGCATCCTCTCGTGGCAGCCTTTAAAATCTGGATGGCGAGCGATTGTGTTGTCCCAATCGGCAATAATCCAGGCCTCAATCTCCGGTGCTGCAAAACCCACACATTGAGGTTTCGCCGCCGCTCCGGGCACTTTTGAGATGGCCTCTAAGAAGGTCTTTTCTTGATCGGCTGAATCGCGGCAATCCAGATCATCTATTACCAGAATCAAGTCTCCCAGTTGTCCTCTTTCCAGGGAAGATTTCAATCGCTCCTTAATTTGGTTGGCCAGGCCACGACCGGTATGACCATAGCCGTCGCCCCAGTCCCGTTTGGGTCCGGTTTTCTTTGACTTTGCAAGGTCGGCGTGACCATGACCACCAGTTTTCTCCACTTTAGGTCCGGGTTTTGATTTTACAGGCGTCTTCCGCTCAAATTTACATCCTGGGAAATTATCCACCAGAAACGGAACCAGACCTTCAATCTCGGACTCTCCCCCTCCGGCAAAAAGCCAGACTACCATGGCCATCCCCCCACATCGGGGTCCCCCACTCGGTACAGATCACCCAACTCCCAGCCTTCGGTAAAATGCTCGGCCACGCCCTTCCGATCCATGGTCCTGACCGAGAAGTGGTGCTGATCCTTCTTGTTGAAGCATAGAACATGTTCCACGGAGTCGGTGAACTGGTCCAACAGATCCGGGCTATGGGTGGAGATGATGACTTGTGTCTGCTCGGACGCTCGTTTGATCCACTCGGCCAACAGGGGCATCCAGGCGACATGCAGACCAATCTCCGGTTCTTCGATGACCAGCAGCGACGGTAAATCAGGCGCCAGCAGGATGGTTGCCAGGCATAACATGTGGATGGTCCCGTCAGATAGTTCGTTTAAATAGAATGGTTCCTTCACTCCCTGAACGTGCCACTCTAGGGTCAATCGCATTCGGCCCGACCTGATTGGCCTGACTTTTCTGGTGAATGGTAAAAGATGTCTCATGGCGTCATTCAGAACTTCTTCAAAATCAACATTTTCATTAATCAAATTTTCCAACACCAGAGCCAGATTATCACCGGAAGGCGAAAGCCGGGTCTCGCGGCCGCCGATCTTCGGTTCCGACTCCTTGATATGGCGAAGACTCATCTCATTGGCATAGTAAAACCTCCACCCTTTGACTCCACGAACCAAATTACGCGCTAAATCAACGGATGGCTGAAATTTACTGTCATCCATATTCCCCAGATTAGCAACGCGGGTCAAGGCCAGCTCGTCATCCGGTCGGTTAAATACTGCCTGACCACCGATCAAGACAAAATCGGCTACTTCCCCGGTGTTACTGTCACTCTCGCTATGGCGGTAGTAATATCCCTTGGCGCTTTCAGGATCACCTTCGTACTTGGTGAAGTTATAATCGAATCCAGGCATGCCCTCTTCGTGAGCATCGTCCAGCACTTCTTTATTTATGGTTACAAGCTGCTGACCGGATGCAGCCCAGAGTTCCAGTTTCAAGAGCTTACTCGGTATGGCTACATCTTCGGTCCCAAATTGGTAGGCCAGAGTCACTGTGGCCGGGCGCTTCATAGTGGCGTCCAGAATCTTTGCTCCACCTAAGGTATCCACCGCCTCTTGAAACGCGGTAATGCCGCGGTCGACGCCGGGGCGGCCGGCCACGCATTGATTTAGAAACTTCAAGGCGGCGATGAAGTTGCTCTTACCGGAGCCATTGGGGCCGATGAAGATATTCAAATTGGATAGAGTCACCCCAGGATCCAGGGCCAGATTCTTATAGTTCCCGGTGGTCAGTTTCTCAAGTCGGTAGGATTCATCACCCATTATCTACACTTCCCATGATTTGTCTTCGTCAACTTTTATGCCGATCATTCATCTGCAATATTCAATCCTGTAACTTTCCATCCCGTCCATAGGCATCCGCGGCGGCGTTACTAAACCTGGTCACGGGCCAGGTCGTGGCTGCACCGCTGCCTGGCTTTCGGACCACGATCCCGGTAGTGCTATTGGTGATGGTGAAGTCAACCGAGACCGGTTGCGAGGTAAACATCCCGATGCCGGCGATGTGATTCGGTGTGGCGGCAGGGTCATAGAAGACTTCGCAGGTCTGGGCGTCATGACTCGATAGTAGAATCGCCCCTCCATTGGTGTAGCGCTGCAGATAGAAGTTCCGGCTCCGGTCGGCCGTGGCTTGCCAGATGCCGTCGGAAACGGCGTTGACGGAGGCGGTGCTGTCCATATTCAGGGTCAGATTATCTTGTTGTCCGGTGGACACGTTTGTTCTGATGCCGCCGGCCTGGACGGCGGAGGAGAAGGTCAGGCGGAGCATAGAGGACCGGCCGCTGGTGGGGATGTCGCCACCCTCAAAAACCATCCCGGTCATCTTAGCGGCATAGTAAGCGGTGATGGTTTTCCCGTCTTTGGATATCAGGCAAATGGCTTCACCTGTCTGGTAGGTCTGAAAATACACCGATTCGCCCCCGGTCGTCTTCCACACCCCATCAACCTTGAAACCCGACGCCCCGGGGCAGTCTCCGGTTCCTTTCCAGCAATTGTAATAGATATTCAAAAGGTCGATGTATTCAGCCGTGGCTTTGACATTTCCGACCGGATTGGGATGGCTGTCCCATTCATCGGAAGGATAAGCGGCCATGTTATTGGCAACGCCCTGGACATGCTGGATAGCCCCATTGCGGAACCGGTGATGATTGCCGGAGTCTAGACCCAGGTCCGTGACATTGGGGCTGCCGCCGTTGCTGG
>JADFXY010000367.1:0-4487 GCA_015233355.1 Deltaproteobacteria bacterium
CCGCCAGCCCGGCCGTCATCAATCCTATTTTTTTACACATCTTAATCATCTGCTGCTGGACGGCCAAGGGTCCCTCGCCGAGTTTAACGGCCTTGGGGTCAAAAGCCATGATCTCCGGGGTGAGTTTTTGCAGGGCATCCATCAAAGGTAATTGCCCTTTCATGGCCCGGCGCATCAAGGTGCCGGGGATGATCATCCGGTTGATCTCATTGGTCCCTTCGTAAATTCGGTTGATCCGGCAATCCCGGTACATCCGTTCCGCCGGGTATTCCGAGACATAACCGTACCCGCCATAAATCTGGACCATCTCATCCATGACGTAAGAGGCCGTTTCGGAGCCGTAAACCTTGGCTATGGAACATTCAATGGCGTATTCTTCTATGCCTTCGGCGATGTCTTGGCCGGATGTTCTGTTTTGTTCTTCCAGCTCATGGAGTTTAGTGTCAATCAGGCCGGAAATGCGATAAATTATGGATTCGGCCATGTAGTTGCTCACGGCCATGCGGGCCAGTTTTTCCTTAATCAAGCCGAAGTTGGCTATGGACTGACCGAACTGAATTCGTCCTTTGGCATACTTAACCGCCGCTTCCAGGGCGACTTTACAGGCTCCGACGGTGGCGGCACCCAGCTTATAGCGGCCGATGTTTAAGATGTTAAAGGCGACCTGATGGCCCTTCCCGATGGCATGCAGGACATTTTCCACGGGGACTTTAGCATCTTCCAGAATCAGCGTCCGGGTGGAGGAACCGTGGATGCCCATTTTCTTTTCTTCGGCGCCGACCGATACCCCGGGAAATCCCCGTTCCACGATGAAGGCCGTGAATTTGTCACCATCGACCTTGGCGTAGGTGATGAAAGTCTCAGCCCACCCGGCATTGGTGATAAACATCTTCTCGCCGTTGAGGATATAATATTTGCCGTCATCGGAGAGCACAGCCTTGGTCTTGGCGTTTAGGGCGTCCGATCCGGCGCCGGATTCCGTCAGGGCATAGGCCCCAAAGGCTTCACCTGAGGCCAGGGCGGGCAGGTACTTCTGCTTTTGTTCTTCCGTACCGAAATAGACGATGGGCAGGGTCCCGATACCGGTATGGGCGCCGTGGGAGGTGGCAAAGGCGGCCGCGCCACCCATGGCCTCGGTCACCACGGCCGTGCTGATCTTATCGAGGCCCAGACCACCGTAGGCCTCCGGGATATCGGTTCCATTGAGGCCCAGTTCACCGGCGACGGCCAGGAGATGTTTTGAGACGCCCTCAGTCTTGGCCTCGATGTCCGAAATCCGCGGCCAAACTTCTTTTTTGACGAAAGCGAGGGCGGTGTTGAGTATCATTTTGTGTTCCCCGGTAAAATCCTCCGGGGTGAAGAACTCCTCCGGGGTGCGGTCTTCGATTAAGAAAGCGCCGCCTTTTATAACGTGATGTGACATGATGCAGACTCCTTTCCTTGGCCGGTCGATATGGTTTTAGTCAAGCATAGGCTCCGGGCACGGCATATTTTTTTGGTGGTCTTTAAGGCGATTCCGGGTAGTTGTGGTGTTGGTTAGCCTTGTGAATGAAGCTTCATTCATTTAGATATTTTTTTAACACATCGCGTCATAGATGTCAACCGATTTTTTTCCGCCGGGTCAATAATCAGGTAGCGGTTTTTCAGGTTCATCCGGAATATGCGGACTTAATGGCCTGATAACAGATGGACACCGTGGCTTACCATCCTGGGCCGGCATCAACCCAAGCAAGGAGGAATCCCAAGATGTCCACCAGCTTTTTATATCATCGTTTCAGTCTGCGTCGTCATGATTATGTTCGGGCTAAATATGAGGGCCGGGCATTGATTCTCAATATCCATCACCAGGCACATGAGCTTCGTTGTCCGTTAGCGGTTCCAGGAAATTTATTTGTTGTGGCCACGTGGCGCGGCGATTCCGCACATTACCAATTGGCCTAAAACCGGCGTGGGGTTTTCTTGGCGTCGTCATCTAATTTCGTGATTTTTTTAGATCTTGCAGGAATTCGTCCAGGTTTTTGCCCAGCGCCGCATGCTTGAGCAGAGCCTTTAGGAAGCTTAAGTCGCTCAGTTCATTGGTGGCTGCACTTATCTCCTGGGGCACAACCCCAAATCGAGCCTCAAGAATTTCAACTATATCTTCGCGGGCCCTTCGCAACAACCCCTGCTGCATTCCCTGCTGCATTCCCTGTTGAAATCCTTCTTCCATCCATGTTTCGGCTGGGCTGGGCATAACTACACCTCCTCGGCTAATGATGGTCCGGTCTATGAAATGATCAAGGTCATTGGTCGTCAGGTTCTGGGCATATCCCAGGTATCGGACGACGACATCAAGATATTGATTCCAATCTTGTTCCGCGGTTAGCTCGTCAGAGATCGCGGCCAGTTCGGGAAGTCTGGCCGGCAGGTTATCGTCGTGGAAGTGTTTCTATACAAACAAGGTCATTCTGGTCTTGGCCGCGCCCCTGATATCTTCATCCTTCATGACCGATAAGTCATACAGCAGATAACGATAATCAGGCAAAAACGGAGTCAGTTCCAGGTCGGTCTCAAACAGCGAGCCAAGGCTCTTGTCCCATTGCCAGCGAGAAGGCCCATGGTAGATGACCAGCGGGATGACCACAGGTAAGTATTTAACAGCCGGGCGTTGATTAAGAATGTAGCTCCAGATTTGAGCCATATACCGCAACAACTGGACCGGAGCCAGACGGTCGGGATAGCTTTTATGCTCCAAAAGGAAACAGACATAAGCCCGCCGGGGCAATTTCATGTCTACCTGGTAAACCAGGTCGGAAAAGTGGGTTTGCAGTTGCTCGTCCACGAATGAGCTATTGATTGCCTTCAGCGTGTCCATATCCAAGGCATTGCGCACCCGGCCCGGCAATTAATGATTCAAGAAATCTCGGGCTACATCCGGGCCGGCGAAAACCTGTTTGAAAAATTTGTCATGATGTCCGGCGGTCACTGGCGTCCTCGGTGGTTTGTCTTTTTTAGTTGGTTAATTGGCTTATTATGCTAGCACGGGTGATGTGAAAAGTAAAGTTATTCCCCCATAGCAATTTTGATTTTAGCCGACGTTGGATGCACCACATACCTTCTTGCCGGAGCCTTCCCCACCGCTTCTATTACTAAGAAATCATTCCTTAAATTTACCAGACTGAAAAAAACATTAAAATCTTTCAAAGTGGTTTGATTTGACCCGTTGGCGGCCTGATTTGACCTGCCGGTGACTACGGGATAACTACCTTGTGTTATTCGACTTTATTGTAAATTTAAGTATAATGCGCTCAACAAACGTCAAGAATGAAACCACAAAGCGACAAAGCGAGGTTGGCGATATGGACAGATTGCTTGAGGGGCGGAATGAGGCGGCCGTGTCGGGAGTCGATGACGGGCCGGACGACCGGCTAGATGGGGCTGAGATTCAGGCCGTGGCGACCGGTGACGAGGATGAGCTGGAGCTCGACGATCTTCCTCTGGGCGGGCCTGATAGTCCTGATGATGACGAACTGAAACTGGAGTGGGCGAAAGCCAAGCTGCGCGAAGACGAACTTCATGTGGGGGTGGTGGAACAGGTGATGGAGGCGCTGGAACGCCGCGGCGGGCCGGGATACCTGGAGGGCCTGGACGACAAATCTTTTGTCCGGTTGCTGGATAAAGTCATCTCCAGGAGCGGACTGGCCAAGGGTCAGGTGGCGGAAGCGGTGAAGGTGATCATTTATAAGGATAGAAATGGAAATCGTAAAGACAATCAGTAGCTATTTGGCTTCGGCGCCCCCCACTCTGCGGGCGTTCAGGGATTGTCCGGCCTACTCCCGGTGTGTTGTGGGCGCGGTAGGCTCAGGCAAAACCACTGCGGCTGCGGTGGAAATGGTGGAGCGGGGGTTGGATTTTGAATCGTCGCGCTGGGTAGTGGTCCGCAATACCTACCGAGAACTGGTGGACACCACCCAGAAGACCTTCTTTGAATGGTTTCCGCCTGGTCTTTACGGAACCTACCATGCCTCGTCCATGACTTACCTGATGGAATTGCCGGTGACCATCAAGGACGCGGCCAGCGGCAAAGTGACCAAGGAATACCGGAGCCGAATCGAGATTCTGTTCCGGTCGGCGGAGCGGGAAAATGACGTGAAGAAGTTTAAAAGCCTGGAGGTGACCGGATACTGGATTGACGAAGCCATGGAGGTGATCAAGGAAGTCAAGCTCATGTTAGACAATAGATGCCGCTACCCAGCCAATGCGAAACGCTATTATTCCATTTTGACGACCAATCCGCCGACGGTCCGGCATTGGATTTACCAGGATTATTTTGCCGATCCGCCGAATGGCCAGGTGGGATTTCAGCAGCAGCCCTTCGAGAATGAGGCCAATCTCCCGGTTGGATACTATCAGCGATTGTTGGAGCAATACAAAAACAACCAGGACTGGATCAAGAGATACATCTATGGCGAGTGGGGCGCAGTTCAGATGGGTGAGGCGGTGTATCC
>JADFXY010000368.1:0-4446 GCA_015233355.1 Deltaproteobacteria bacterium
AGCGACTCTATAGGGTATACTCTAATGAAGCACAACGGATACTCGAAACATAGTTTTTTGGCTGTTGGGGATGCGACAGAGAGGTCAAATCCTATGGAACTTTAGAACCGTTTATTTAAACTCACCCGAAATTAGCCTGGACGGAGGATAGGATCATGCGGGAGCGCAACCTGAGCGCCGTTCCAGGGACCAAAACCAAGGATGGGTGGCGCAACATTCCCGCTTTCTTATAGCACAACAGATATTGGGATAATAGTGGTAAATTTTGCGCCCCTGGGCCAGAGCCTTTAGGGCTACCCATTTGAAATAGCGAAGAGCCTTTATTCAATACGATAACCATGATACAAAAGAATAATTCATGCCTTTGTCCTGAGTTAGGTGACAAAAAAGTCTTTCTTTTGTCGACAAATTGTGATATCCTGCTACAGTTAGCATATAATTAAGGCTGGATATAGATGCTGGCGGATTAACGGCGCGGGCGGCCATATCCAAAGGTGGAGAAGAAATTGAACAACAAATGTCATCATCGTCATCAGGACGGGTCCAAATCCTGGTCAAAAAACAGATCAGAGGCAACCATCGGGGCAACATGCCTGCGCATGGTTACGGCAGTGCCCCTAGCTCGGGAGGGTTATCCTTTTATTTTTATCGGGCTGGGCCTGGGTTATCTTTCCGCCCTGGCCGGTTGGAGCTGCCTGGCGGTGTTCTGGTTGCTGGTCTCCGGGTTTTGCGGGTGGTTTTTTCGTGACCCGGAACGTCATACCCCGGCCGATCCGGCCGCGGTGATATCACCGGCCGACGGCAAGGTCATCTATGTGGGGCCTGATGCCAGGTTCCCAGGGACGATCAGGATCAGCATTTTTATGAACGTTTTTAATGTACACGTTAATCGGGCGCCCATTGCGGGACGGGTCCGGGAGGTCCGATACCACCCGGGGAAATTTCTTTCGGCGGATCTCGACAAGGCTTCCGAGGAAAACGAAAGAAACACCGTGGTCCTGGTTGACGAGCAGGAACGGCAGGTGATCGCCGTCCAGGTGGCGGGATTAATCGCCCGGCGCATTGTCTGTTATCTTAGGGCAGGGGATCAGGTGACTAAGGGCCAACGCATCGGCCTGATTCGCTTTGGGTCCCGGCTGGAGGTATATCTTCCCCAGGATAGCAGAGTGGTGGCCGTCTCTGGCCGGCGAGTTACGGCGGGTGAGACCATACTGGGGTATTTAAATGAAAATAAAGAAAAGGAAACGGCGGCCCAGGAATAAACGGGGCAGAGGCATCTACGTGTTGCCCAACCTGGTGACCACGGCCAGCATGTTCTGTGGCTTTTTCGCCATTGTGTCTTCTATCAACGGAGAATTTACTCACGCCGCGGTGGCCATCATGATCGCCATGATCTGTGACGGCCTCGATGGGCGACTGGCCCGGTTAACCAACACAACTTCAGGGTTCGGAGTGCAGTACGACTCATTGGCCGACCTGGTCTCCTTTGGGGTGGCGCCAAGCGTGCTGGCTTTCCTCTGGGCCCTAACCCCTTACGGCCGGCTCGGTTGGTTGGCCGCATTTTTGTTTGTAGCCTGCGGGGCCTTGCGCCTGGCCCGATTCAATGTCCAGGTGGGCACGGGGGATAAGCGTTTTTTTACCGGCTTACCCATTCCCGCCGCAGCGGTGATGGTCGCGGCCACGGTTTTGTTCTGTATGCTCTTGGGATGGACCGAGGGAGGGAGTTACGGCTGGGCCATTTTGGCTATGATCTACGTCTTGTCATTCCTGATGGTGAGTAATCTGAAGTATTTCAGTTTTAAGGACCTGAGCCTGATCAACCGGAAGTCATTCAATCTGCTCGTCGCGGCAGTTCTGCTGCTTATCTTGATGGCCCTCAAACCGACTTTGTTTCTCTTTCTGATCATGGCCTGCTATGTCATTCACGGGCCGATCTTGACTATCGCCATGATGAGGAAAAACCCTACGGAGGAGGAGGGTGGCACACCACCGGTCCTGGAGGATTCGCCAGGCTGTCATCCTCTCCCGGATGGGAAAAACACCTTATTATAATCTAATGCCGGGTTCTATCTTTGAAAGAGACATTACCTGAGGACGCAGAGGTCACAAAAGAATATGTCGATTTATCACGGCCCTAACGTGCTCAGATAAACCGCTGTATTCAACTGTTGAAAAATCTCTGCGTCCTTTCTTTTTTCCTGGTGAACTACGGGTCAGGCTTTTTCAAAAGCTGCCGTCGATCTTGTTGTATCCGAGCAATTTTATAGGATAATTAATTCATTGACAAAAATGTTTTTCAATCGTAAATATAGCCAATTTCAGCGGACTCCATCCAGCATTGAAATCGGCGTCAACTTGGTTTTTAACCTGACTGAGCATAACCGGGGAGATTGACTATGGCGATTATAGAGGCCATTCAGGCCAGAGAAATATTAGATTCACGGGGCAACCCGACGGTAGAGGCAACCGTTATTTTAGAATCAGGCTTTATCGGCCATGCCGCCGTCCCTTCCGGGGCTTCCACCGGCACCCACGAAGCTCTAGAATTGCGTGACGGCGATTCCAAACGCTACGGAGGAAAAGGGGTTCTCAAGGCAGTCGAGAATATCGAAAAAGTGATCGCCCCGAATTTGGCCGGAATGCACGCCCTGGATCAATCTCTCATCGACCGGACGATGATGGAGATGGACGGGACGGAGAATAAAAGCAAACTCGGAGCCAATGCCATTTTGGCCGTCTCTATGGCTATGGCCCGTGTATCTGCAGAGTACCTGGGTATTCCCCTGTACCGGTATCTGGGCGGCGTCAAGGCTGACATGTTGCCCATGCCCATGATGAATATTTTGAACGGCGGCAGTCACTCGGATAACAACGTCGATGTCCAGGAGTTTATGATTATTCCGGTGGGGGCGGACCAGTTCTCCGAGTCTTTGCGGATGGGGGCGGAGGTTTTTCATGCCTTAAAGAAAGTATTGTCGGCCAAGGGGTTGAACACGTCCGTGGGCGACGAAGGCGGTTTTGCCCCAAACTTGAAATCAAACGAAGAAGCCATCGAAGTCATCTTGGAGGCCGTCACCAAAGCCGGTTATAAGCCAAACGATGATATCGTCTTAGCTCTCGATGTAGCGGCCAGCGAATTTTACGACCAAGGTTCCTATGTGTTCCGCTGGTCTGACAAAAGTAAACGCTCGGCCGGCGAGATGGTCGATTTGTATGAATCTTGGACGAAAAAGTATCCCATCGTGTCCATCGAAGACGGTTTGGCCGAAGACGATTGGTCCGGCTGGAAAGAATTGACCGAGAGATTGGGCGGAAAAATTCAACTGGTGGGAGACGACCTTTTCGTGACCAATACGGAACGGATCCAAAAAGGTATCAATGACGGGGTGGCCAATTCGGTGTTGATCAAGCTGAACCAAATCGGCACGGTCACTGAAACCCTGGAGGCCATCTATCTGGCCTTACGATCCGGATACAATGCCGTTGTGTCCCATCGTTCCGGTGAGACCGAAGATCCATTTATCGCCGACCTGGCCGTGGCTTGTGGTTGCGGGCAAATCAAGACTGGCTCTCTATCGCGATCCGAACGTATATGCAAGTACAACCGGCTTCTCAGGATCCAGGACGAATTAGGCAAAGCCGCCGGTTTCTGGAGATAATCACTCTTTAGCCAAAGGCTCAAAAACATGGGCTCGATGATCATCGGACTTGACGTCGGAGGAACCCACACCGACGCCGCCCTGATTTCACATGGACAGGTGGCCAACCACGCCAAGGTCAGGACTGATTACAAAGATCTCTATTCCAGCGTGATGGGGGCCTTAGACCAGGTCTTGGACGGGGTTGATGTCGCGGACCTGGCCCGGATCGTTTTTTCGACCACGCTGGCCACCAATTCCGTGGTCCAGGGCAAAGAGGACCCTGCCGCGCTGATCATCTCAGCCGGCCCAGGACTTGACCCGACTAATTTCCTCCCCACCAGAGACTACTATGTGGTCAAGGGAGGGATTGATCATCGGGGCCGGGAAATTCAACCTATTAATCCTGAAGAAATACGGTCTATCGCTCGTGAAATACATGAAAATTACCTGACCTGTTTGGGAGTGGCGGGCAAGTTCTCCACCCGGAATCCCACCCATGAATTAGACATAAAAAAAGCGCTGGGCGATGGCTTTCAATATATCGCCACCGGGCACACCGTTTCCGGCAATCTCAATTTTCCCCGACGGATGATCACCACCTACCTGAACGCCGCGATTTACCGGACCCACAAAATGTTCTTTGACGCAGTGGACCGGTCTCTGGCCAGCCGGAAGATTACGGCGCCCATATATATCCTTAAAGCCGACGGCGGGACCATGGGGCTGCATCAGTCACTTGACTACTCTGCCCAGACCATCCTGTCCGGGCCGGCCGCGTCGGTTATGGGCGTGCTGGGGTTAGCCA
>JADFXY010000369.1:0-4446 GCA_015233355.1 Deltaproteobacteria bacterium
TCCATGCTCTTTTCATCCAACTCGGGGAACTCGGCGGATGATATCAACCTTTCCAGCCGTGGCGACACCCCCGTCGGGTCAGCCGACCGTTTGATGAGTTCCTGTAGCCTGTCTTCACGGAGCATGGGCACACTCCTTCTGCTGGTTACTGGTTACTTGTTGCTCGTTACTGGTTGTCTATGCCTCGAAGGGGAACAATTATGGATAGCTGTGGACGTACTCCACCATATGAGATCCCCGAGATACCGACTCCAAGGAGGTCGACCAAATTTATGAAATGTTCATTTTGCAGGAATCTCTATTCGACTTGGCTGTGATTGACCCAATTAGCTCATTATTCATTTAATTATATTCATGGATATCAAGCTGTTCCACTTCCGTGATCAACAGGGACGACCAACAACGAGTAACAAGCAACCAGCAACCTGTAACAAGCAACGAGTAACGAGTAACCGACAACTCGTCCCCCCCCAACATAGTCCAGGCCGGACCGAAAATTCGGACCGGCCGGGACAGGAGGGAGAATGAAACGGTAATCAAATTAATCCACCGACAGACAAAGCATCGGCTTAGGCATCAAAGTAAAGGCCAAACTCATAGGGGTGTGGTCTCAACTTAAGAGCGTCCACTTCGTTTACGGTTTTGTATTCAATCCAGGTGTCAATGACGTCCGGAGTAAACACGTCACCCTTTAACATAAACTTATGATCTTCCTTAAGGGCTGCAAGGGCTTCTTCCAGGGAGCCTGGGGTGCTGGGCACGTTAGCCAGCTCTTCCGGTGACAGATGATAAATGTCTTTGTCCAGCGGCTGACCGGGATCGATTTGATTTTCGATGCCGTCCAGGCCGGCCATGAGCATGGCGGAGAAGGCCAGATATCCATTGCAGGAAGGATCTGGGAAACGGACCTCGACCCGTTTGGCCTTGGGCGAAGCGGAGTACATGGGAATACGGACGCTGGCGCTTCTATTCCGGCTGGAGTAGGCCAGATTTACCGGGGCTTCGTAGCCGGGCACCAATCTCTTGTAGGAATTGGTGGTGGGTGAAGTGAACGCGCACAGAGCCTTGGCGTGCTTCAAGATGCCGCCGATGTAATACAAGGCCATCTGGCTTAAGCCACCGTAGCAATCACCGGCGAACAGCGGCGTGCCGCCCTTCCACAGACTTTGGTGAACGTGCATCCCCGAACCATTATCCTTAAATAGAGGTTTGGGCATGAAAGTCACGGTGTAACCATTTCGGTAGGCCACGTTCTTGACAATGTACTTATACAGCATCAAGTTGTCGCCCATCTTGGTCAGCGGTCCAAACTTCAGATCGATCTCAGCCTGGCCGCCGGTGGCCACTTCATGGTGCTGGGCTTCGATTTCCAGCCCGGCTTCTTGCAGGACCATGACCATCTCGGTCCGCAGGTCTTGGAACTTGTCGGTCGGAGGAACCGGAAAATAGCCTTCCTTATACCGCGGCTTATAGCCCAAGTTGGGGTTTTCGACCCGGCCGGAGTTCCAGAAACCTTCTTTGGAATCGACAAAGTAAAAGCCACTGTGTTCGTCCTGGCCAAACCGGACATCATCGAAGATGAAGAACTCCGCCTCTGGGCCAAAAAAGGCCGTATCGGCGATACCGGTGGACTTTAAATAAGCTTCGGCTTTGTGGGCGATGTTACGCGGGTCACGGGTATAACGTTCTTTGGTCAGCGGGTCGGCGATGTCGCAGATCAAGCTGAGGGTGGCCTCTTTCGTGAAAGGATCCATCACGGCCGTGGTGGGGTCGGGGATCACCAGCATGTCACTGGCGTGGATGGGTTGCCATCCCCGGATGCTGGAGCCGTCGAAACCATACCCGTCTTCAAAAGAATCCTCGGACAGTTCGGACACCGGGACGCTAAAATGCTGCCACAGGCCTAAAAAATCCATGAACTTAACGTCAACCATCTTGACGCCCTTGGACTTGACCATGTCCATTACCGCTTTTGGTGTCATATTTCTTCTTCCTCCTGTAATTCGCTGGTTATTTTAGAAATAACTGTTAAGGGCCGGGCGCTTAGGTCTAAATGGCCCTAGAGTGAGGTGTCACCGGATTCTCCGGTCCTGATTCTAATCGCCTGTTCTACGTTATAGACGAAAATCTTCCCGTCGCCGATCTTCCCGGTGAAAGCCGCGTCTTTAATAATGCCGATGGCCTTATCCAACAGGTCATCGGGCACCACCACATCAACCTTAATCTTCGGCAGCAGGTCCACCACGTATTCCGCCCCGCGGTAGATTTCAGTATGTCCCTTTTGACGGCCGAAGCCTTTAACCTCGGTGATGGTCATACCGTGGATGCCGGCCTCGGTCAGCCGATCTTTAACATCGTCGAGCTTGAAAGGCTTGATGATGGCCTCAATTTTTTTCATACCATCCTCCTTTGGCCGACTCCGGCCAGAATTAACGTTACTTAGCCCGGTTGCCCCCGAACCAAATTTTTTGTGGTCTTTCCATAAAATAAAGTTTCACTTTGGCTTACACCATGTTGGGTGATCAGCGGAAATCCCGGCGCTCACCGTCAGTGTAAGGGCTTCCGATACACTTTAACTTCAGCAGAATCACTGCAGAGGCAAGCAATCTGATACATAAACAAAGATTGTGCCAACATGAATAAATAGCAGTGAAAGGTCTAAGTTACGTTTGAAAAGAAAAGAACCACGGCCCAGAAACAATCAAAGAACGACATTTTTGTGGTCTCAACAAGATCAAAACTACATTTTTGTAGAAAAGCCTTTCTTTAACTAGGGTCGCTCATCCTGATGCGAGGTTACCCAGTCCCTGGTGAATTGCATCAGATCATTGTTCTCTTTAGCGGCTTGGATGAAAAAAGTCAAGAACTTCTTGAAATCGTTACCCTGTCTCTCGAATACTTGCTGGAACAGAGGATAGCTCTGATGATATCTGGAGTAAGCCAGAATTACCGCGTTATTAATTTCTTGCTCTCCAAACTTGGAAAAGGCCGGTGTAATATAGAGATGCGCCTGTGACCGAAACTCGGCCTGGGCGGCCGTGATAATTTCTCTCTTTTTCGGCTCCAGATCTATCGGCCGCGGGGTCTTGGAATACAGCTTTTTTAACCGGTCGGTAAGTTGATCCAGGAAGGCGACAAATCGCGTTTCATCGGCCGCCGACTTCTCCAGCCAAACCACTAATTCCGGCTCACGCCTGGCTTGAAAAAAACGAACCGCCCCCGCCTGACCTACAAAATTGGCCAATCCCTCATTAAAATCAGTCTGGCCGTTAACATACAGGGTGACGTGGGTCAGTTCGTGGATGATCAGACTAGCCAGGACAGGTTTGCTCAAGCCCAGCATGGGCCGGGTGACGGGATCCTTAAACCAGCCCAGGGTGCTGTAGGCCAGGGCCGTCCGCAGGTGAGTGTCCAGACCGGCCTCATCCAATTCTTTTTTGTACCTCACGGCCATCTCTCGGTCGAAGAAGCCCAGATAGCCCATGCTCCCCACCACCGGAAACCACCATGTTTCAGAGGTTAGCTGATCCCTGGGGGCCGCCGAAAGAACATAGATCACCGCTCCCTGGTTCCGAGGATAAACTTTTTGATAATTATCCGACCGGGCCAGGCCCAATTCCTTCTGGGCAAAGGCGACCACTTCGGCCACATAGGCCAGTTTGTCGAAATCGGCCGCAGTCAGTTCCGCCTTGAGCCTGGGATCGTCTTTACTTAAACTGCCCCGCAATAATCCGGCCTGCCCGGTCATGGCCTGCCACAGATAGGCCGGCCGGCACCCCATTAGACCAGACATGGCCGGCAACAACAGGGCGATAAGCAGAAGAGGAATGAAACCGGATAGTTTGACCATAACCTTATTTTTAACATGGCGCTTCTTCATAAAAATGTCGCATCGCTGGTTGGTTTATCAGGAACCGAAAATTTTTCTGTCTTGAGATTCTCCATCAAAGCAGTTCGTCAACCTGGTTAGTTTAACCAACAATCGGCAAGTTAAGCAAGCAAAAAGGGCAGAGCGAAGAGCCGATGGTCTAGGGTTCGGTGTCACGACCGCGGTAATCGCCCAGGGAATCGCATCGAGATACGATCTCCTGCTTTGCTTTGGATGCAACCCTGCTGTCCACGCCCCCGCGAGGGGAGCGACCAATGAGAAAGGCGGGCGTGCCCAAGAGCGTCATCATGCAGATGACGGGACATCGGACCAGCGCCATGTTTGATCGGTATAACACCGTGGACGAGGAAGATGCCAGAGAGGCTCTGGTCAAACTCAATCAGTTTATTCTTGAACAAGCCCCAAAAGAATTGACTTAAATTGCAGCCAGTTCGTCCAAGGAGCCCGTTGGGATGCACAAAATTAAAGTGCGCCCATAGTGCTCCCAAAGAAGAAAAAGGACCTAACCTTTTAAGTTAAGTCCCTGTATTTGCTGGAGCCGGCGATGGGATTTGAAC
>JADFXY010000036.1:0-19464 GCA_015233355.1 Deltaproteobacteria bacterium
TAAGAAGCATCACCCTGCTTATGCCCCATCGCCGTATTTGACTTTTTCCGTTCATTTGGATGGTCCGCGGCATATTCATGATGCCTCTGTGGCTCAACCCGGGGCCTTTGATTTGGCCGTGGAAGCCGTTCGTCTGGCCCGGCATAGAGGGTTCCGAGTAACCATAAATTGCACTCTCTATCAGGGCGTGACCCCGCCTGAGATAGCTGAGTTCTTTGATTTTATGATGAGTTTAGGCGTTGAGGCGATAACGGTTACGCCCGGGTTTAATTATGACCGGGCCTCCAGTCAGGAATCATTCTTGAAACGCGCCGCCGGCAAAAGAGTTTTTCGGGAAATATTCAAACTGGGCCGCGGCCGCGGATGGACTTTTAATCACACCAATCTGTACCTGGACTTTTTGGCCGGTAACCGGATTTATCAATGCACGCCCTGGGGCACCCCCACCCGTAATATTTTTGGTTGGCAACGCCCCTGTTATCTCTTGCTTGATGAAGGCAGTGCGCCCAGTTTCAAGGCGTTGATGGAAGAAACCGAATGGGGCAACTATGGACTGGGCCGTAACCCCAAGTGCGCCAATTGTATGCTTCACAGCGGATTCGAGGCCACCGCGGTGGGTGACATGTTAGCTCATCCGCTGGGCGCTCTACGCCTGGCTTTTCATGGGATTCGGACCGGTGGCCCCATGGCCCCTGATCCGATTACCTGTGGCGAATAGACGTACGGCCCGGGCGAGGATTGGGCCCGAAAAGCTCTCGACGGGGCGGCCCAGCCGGCTCTGAAGATTGAGCCGGTACATCCTGGGGGCGGAGATTTGAACCATCGGAAGCTTGCTCTCGGGCCGGAAGTTTGGGGATTGCTTTATAGCTGGTGCCGGCAGGATTTGAGCGGTCTTGGCGGGCTATGGCCGGGCTTTCCAAAGTGCGTGCAACCGAGCTATGATATTAGAAGGAGAAATGCAACTGATGGAGAACATCAAAATCGCCATTGTGGGAGTTGGGAATTGCCCCAGTTCCCTAATCCAGGGAATCAACTACTACCGGGATAAGCAGGACACAGACGCAATCGGCCTGATGCATTGGGACATCGGCGGTTACAAGCCCTACAATATCGAGGTCGTGGCTGCCTTTGACATAGATGAACGGAAGGTCGGCAAAGATGTGGCGGAAGCGATATTCCAATATCCCAATTGTACTACCCAATTCTGCAAAAATATCCCAGCCACTGGAGCCAAGGTGCGGATGGGGCGGATACTGGATGGTTATTCCGAGCACATGTGCAATTATGATGACAAGTGTACCTTTCTGCCGGCTCAACTTCCCGAACCTGATCTGGCTGAAGTAGTTAAGGTCTTGAAAAACTCCGGGGCGGAGATACTTCTTAATTACCTGCCGGTGGGTTCTGAACAGGCCACGCGGTTCTACGCCGAGTGCGCGTTGGAAGCGGGGCTGGCTCTGGTCAATTGCATGCCGGTTTTCATCGCCAGCGATCCCATGTGGTCAAAGCGCTTTGAGGAAAGGAACCTGCCCATGATCGGTGATGATGTCAAGTCCCAGTTTGGGGCGACGATTATTCACCGGACGCTAACCGATCTGTTCAAGAAACGGGGGGCTAAGCTGGAGCGGACCTATCAGCTCAATACCGGCGGGAATACCGATTTTTTAAATATGCTTAACCGGACCAGGTTGATGTCTAAGAAAATATCGAAGACCGAGGCGGTCCAGTCGGTGGCCGCACATCGCCTGGATGATGAGAATATCCATATTGGGCCCAGCGATTATGTCCCTTGGCAAAAGGATAACAAGGTCTGTTTCATCCGGATGGAAGGCAAGTTGTTCGGGGACGTGCCCATGAACCTGGAATTGCGGCTGTCCGTGGAGGATTCACCGAACTCGGCCGGGGTGATCATCGACGCCGTCCGTTGTTGCAAACTGGCCCTTAATCGCGGCCAGGGCGGCGTGTTGTATTCGCCTTCCGCCTATTTTATGAAGCACCCGCCCCGTCAGTACAGTGATGACGAAGCCTTTCTCATGACCGAGGAGTTTATTAAGGGGACGGTGGCGCGCTAATCCCTGGTTGTGTGTTACGTGTTGCGGGTTTCGTGTTGCAGGCCGAGGTCAATGTCATTAATTTTCAATAATTTTCGAGGATGCCGGGCAGTCCTATTAGATTTTGGCGGTACGTTGGACTCCGACGGGGAACACTGGTTGGACCGGTTCTACGGCCTCTATGACCAGGCCGGGATAAATATTCCCCGCCCTGAAATCAAGGCTGCCTTTTACCAGGCCGATGCTTTATGTCACGGTCGGGTAACCGGGTGGGGGCTTCGTCCTTTGATGCGGCACCACGTTCATCTTCAGTTCCAATCGTTGAATCTAAGAAGCCCGGACAAAGAACGGGAGTTGGCGGACTTGTTTTGTGCCAAGTCGGAGAGTTATCTCCGCCGGAATGCCCAAATTTTAGACCGGATCAAAGATCGGTATCGACTGGGTGTGATCTCCAACTTTTATGGGAACGTGGCCGCTTTGTGTCAAGAGGCGGGCCTGGACGCCAACCTGGAAGTGATCCTGGACTCCATGCAGGTGGGGCTAAGCAAACCCCAACCGGAAATTTTTGAAATGGCTCTGAACAAACTCCAATTATCGCCGGACAGGGTTATTTTTGTGGGTGACTCCTATGACCGGGACATGATTCCGGCTCGTGAATTGGGTATGAAAACTGTTTGGTTAAAAGGGCCGAATCCCCGGGTGCCGGAGAATGCCGGGCCGGTGGCGGCCCAGGTATCCAGCCTCCTGGAATTGGAGGCGTTGCTCCCATGAAAGCTGGAATCATCGCGGCCGGCCTGGGTGAGAGGTTGGCCCGGGGCGGGATTTCGGTACCCAAACCCATGGCCAGGCTCGGTGGAGAGCCGCTGATCGCCAGGATAATCCGGGCTGCCGCCAGCGTTAACGTGGGCTCCATCGCCTGTATTGTAAATGACTTGAATCCTGCCGTGGCCGAGTACCTGCGAGCCGGCTCCTGGCCGGTCCCGGTTAACTTGCTGGTCAAGACCACGCCCAGTTCCATGGAGAGTCTGTTCTCCCTGGCCCCCCTGTTGGGCGACGAACCATTTCTTTTGTTCACTGTAGACAGCGTCTTTCCGTTGACCGCTCTGGAGAAGTTCCGGGCTGCAGTCGATGCTGTTCCCGCGGCCTCCGGCGTGCTGGCTGTGACCCAATACGTGGATGACGAGAAGCCTTTGTGGGCCCAATTGGATGATCAGCGGCGGATTACTGCCCTGGGTGAGCCGGCCCGGCCGAGCGAGTTCGTGACGTCCGGATTTTATTTTTTTCATCCCACCATATTTACCTTGATCGGCGAGGCGAGAGCCAGACGGTTTACCGCCCTGCGCCAGTTTCTGAGCCTTTTGATCGAATCCGGTCAAACGCTTTACGGCGTTGATGTGGGCAAAACCATCGACGTGGATCATCCCGAGGATTTAGCTAAGGCCGAAGCCTTTTTGAAAGAGACGGCAGATCGATGAACCCTATCCAGGTTCTGGGCATATATCGGGAACAGATTTTTTCACCTGGGAAAATCAAAGACGACGAGGCCATTCTTGATGCCACCCTGGCCGAATTGTCCTACCAGGGATGCCGGATCGCGGCCATTAAGGCGGAAGACCTGGCCTCCGATATCGTCCCCCCGAACCTGGTCTTGTCCATGGCCCAGTCGGACCGCTCGTTGAAGATCATGGAGACCTGGGAATCGTCCGGGATCCGGGTCGTCAATACATCCGTATCCATCCGCAACTGCTATCGCAAGCCGCTTATTCACCTGTTGCAGAAAGCCGGACTGCCTCTTCCGGCCAGTCGCCTGGTGCCGTTGGCCGAGTTACTCACCCAGGGGCTGGATGTGACCGGGCGTTATTGGCTGAAGCGGGGAGATGTCCACGCCATCGGTCCGGGTGACGTGGCGGCCGTAACCACCAAGGAGGAATTGGATGTGGCCCTGGCCCATTTCCGGGATCAAGGGGTGATAGACATTCTGGTTCAAGACCACGTACCCGGCCGGGTGATCAAATTTTACGGCGTGGGACAAGGCCGTTTTTTTTGTGCTTTTCCTGCTGATGGGGCGGAACCGCTGACGGTCTGGCCCAACCTGTTGCCGGACCTGGCTGCAAGAGCCGCGGCCGCAGTCGGTTTGGAAGTTTATGGTGGAGACGCCGTGCTTACCCGCCAGGGTGAGGTCGTTTTGATCGATCTGAATGATTGGCCCAGCTTTTCCAGATGCTGCCTGGACGCGGCCGGCGGTATCGCCAGATACCTTATCCGGACCTACCCGATCCGGTCGTGATATTCAATTTAGGGAGGATTGCATGAATGCTCAAGGTGACGACAGCCACATGGCCGAGACCATGTCCGCAAAACTCTGTCGTCAGGAACTACAGTATATGTCACCCGGACTTCAGGAAGTGGCGCAACTGTCTCAACTGGTCATCAAAGAGGCGAAAGGTTGCTGGCTGACTGATTTAGACGGCCGGCGCTATCTCGACATTATGGCCGGAGTGGCGGTTTGCAGCTTGGGCCACACCCATCCTAAATACGTTGCGGCTGTTAAGGAACAACTGGATAAAGTGGTAGTGGGGAGCTTCACTTCCGAGGCCCGAGTAGCCTTGTTGAGCTTGATCGCGTCCTTGACCCCGCCGGGTTTGAACAAGATTCAACTTTACAGCGGTGGGGCGGAGGCCGTCGAGGCTGCCGTCCGGCTATCCAAATCCTACACCAAAAAATTTGAGATTCTAGGGTTTTGGGGTGGGTTTCACGGCAAGACCGGGGGAGTCATGGGATTGCTGGGCGACCCATGGAAACAAAACTGGGGACCGTTGTATCCGGGCCTCCACCTGGCTCCTTACGCCGACTGCTACCGGTGCCCGTTTAAGATGGACTATCCCGGATGTGGGATGTTTTGTTTGGATTTCATCCGAACCGCGATTGAAAAAAACACCGCGGGTAGTCTTTCCGCCATTATTGTGGAAACCATGCAAGGGACGGCCGGGAATATCATTCCGCCGCCGGAGTTTCTGCCTGGGCTGGTAGAAATTGCCAGAGA
Source organism: Deltaproteobacteria bacterium (assembly GCA_015233355.1). GTDB lineage: Bacteria > Desulfobacterota > JADFXK01 > JADFXK01 > JADFXK01 > JADFXK01. The sequence goes on from JADFXY010000036.1 coordinate 5,092, forward strand.
CCATGACGCCTTACTCATTGCCGACGAGATGATCACCGGGTTCGGCCGGACCGGGATGATGTTCGGGTCTAATTATACCGGGGTGGTTCCCGACATCATGACCATCGGTAAGGGCCTGGGCAGTGGATTTCCGGTTAGCGGCTTGATCTCGACCACTGAGATTACGGATAGCCGGCCATATTCCAAGCCCAGTTCGTCTTCGAGCAGTTACGGGGGCAACGCCCTGGCCAGCGCCGCAGCCTTGGTCACCATCAAGACGTTATTAGAAGAGTCCTTGGTGGACAATTCGCACCGGATGGGTGAGTATTTTCTGAATGGATTGCGGAATCTCCAGGATAAATTTGAATTTATCGGTGATGTCAGAGGACGCGGGCTGATGATCGGGGTGGAATTGGTCAAGGACCGCCGGACTAAAGAGCCGCTGAACAAGGCCGTGACCAGGCAAATGTTTTTAGAGACGCTGAAGCGCGGTATGGTGTCCATGGATTATAAGGCAAATTTCCGGATCAACCCGCCCTTGGTTATCACCAGGGAAGAAGTGGACACCGCTTTGGGGATTTTAGACGAAGTATTTACTTTTGTTACGAGACATATCCCTTATAAGTAACTCGATGTCACTGTCGCCTGTGATTCAAATTTGTAATAGCTACGGCCATAATCGCGTTCTCCAAACGTCGTTTATGGCCGTTTAAAATTAGCATCATGTGGTTGACTATAGTAACTTTTTAGGATAGATAGAATCAAGGGAGGGCAATCGATGCCTGAACACAATTCACCGGGCCGGCCCTTGCGGGGGGCGGTTATCGGCTTTGGGAACGTGGCGATGAACGCCCATGTCCCTTTGTGGCAACAAAATCATCATTTTAACATTGAAGCGGTGGTGGAGCCTTCTCCGGAGCGGGCTGCCTTGGTGTCACGGGTGCTTCCAGGAGCAACGGTCTATCCCGACGAGAAGGCGCTGCTGGCCAATCATGAACTGGATTTTGTAGATATCTGCACGCCACCTTGCTTTCATGCCGACCAGATCATCGCGGCGTGCCAGGCCGGAGTAGACGTTTTCTGTGAAAAACCACTGGTCACCTCGTCGGCCGGCTTCCGGCAGGTGAAACAAGCCGCCGATGCCTCGGACCGCACCGTCTTTACTGTAAACAACTGGAAATATGCACCTATATTTGCGAAGACGGTGGAATTGACGGCCGCCGGTTGTATCGGTCACGTGGAGTCTGTTTCTCTCAGCGTTTTGCGCCCGCCCAATGCCGGAGGTGGCGCTTCCGACTGGCGCCGGCAGCCTGAAGTGGCCGGTGGCGGTATTTTGCTCGATCACGGATGGCATAATCTCTACCTGGTATTGGCCATTATCAACCAGACGCCGGAGTCCGTCTCAGCCGGAATGGAATTCGTCGAAACGGGCGGCTCTAGTTTGGAAGAGACGGTGAACCTGAGGTTACGTTTTCCCACGGCCGAGGGGCAGCTTCATTTGACCTGGCGGGCCGCCTCCCGGCGGAACTTCGGCCAAATCACCGGTACCCAGGGAACTATCAGCATTAATGATGATCATCTTGTTTTGAGCAGACATGATGCCGCACCCGTCCGTTACGATTTTCTTGAAGCTTTGTCCCATGGGTCGCAACATCTGGAATGGATGAAGCCGGTGATCGAAGGTTTTTGGCAGGAAGTGTGTGATGCAAGCGTCCGGGGCGCCAATTTGGAAGAAGCCAAGTGGTGCGTTCACTTGACGTGTCTGGCCTATCAATCCTATAAGGAAGGGTCACGACCAATTCCTATTACTGGCCAAATTATTTAACCACTCTCTTTGCCGCGTCGCGGCTATGAAAGGTCGGTTATGAATTCCTCTATATTCCGGTTACATCGCGTGATGAGCGTTTTGTTCATTCTGCTTATCGTCTTGTCATCGCAAACTGTATTTGCTGAAGAATCATTTTATTCCTACCAGTTATCCATAGAAGGTGAGTTTCCGGCAATTAATTCGGGGCAACAATACATTGTTCCGGTCAGAGTCAAGAACACCTCAGCCTCTGAATGGAAATACTCCCCTGACCAGGCTATTAATCTGAGCTATCACTGGTTGGACGAAAATGGGGCTGAGGTAGTACATGATGGTGAAAGAACGTTGATTCCTCAAGGGTTCCGGGAAGGGGTTCTGAAGGCCAAGATTATCGCCCCGAATAAGCCGGGAAAATATATTTGCGAGCTTGATCTGGTGCATGAATTCGTCAGTTGGTTTGCCGGTAAGGGGGCTAAGCCGATAAGAATCCCCGTAACCGTCGGAAGCGCCGCCCCCGCCGTTAGTTCCTCTTCCAAACCGTCGATTTATTCCTACCAGATGTCTCTGCCGCAAAAGTTTCCCATTCTATCCGTGGGGCAATCGATGATTTTGCCCGTTAAGCTTAAGAATATATCAACAGGAGAGTGGAAATACTCTTCAGATAAGCCTATTAATCTTAGCTACCACTGGCTGGATGAACAGAAAAAACCAGTGGTCGAAGGTATAAGGACGTCGATTCCCCAGGGATTTCATGAAGGTGTCTTAAAGGTGCGAATTAAGGCGCCAAAACTTCCAGGAAAATACACTTGCGAATTTGATCTGGTTCATGAGTCGGTGTCATGGTTCGCCGAACAAGGAGCTGTTCCTGTTAGGGTCCCGGTTATTGTTCAGGCAGGTACTCCCGCGATAGAAAGGTCCGCCATACAGGCCGGCAAGGATAAGACCAAATGGTGGTGTGATCTTGCTCCGCTAAACTCAATTCAACTACCCATCGAACATACCTTGGAATTCAATTTAGCCTCTTTTCAAGGGCGGACAGGAGAAGTGTTCGGTTTCAACGCCGGGTCTGGTTATCCTCAGGTCTGGGTAAGAGATTCTGCAACAATAATGCCGTTAGCTCAATACTATTTTGGAGAACCACAGTTAAGAACTTGGATAGAGGAGTTTCTTAATTATCAGAAGCAGGGCGGATCGATCTACGACTGGGTAGATGCACAAGGGAAATGTGATAAAAATACCACGGAAAGCGATCAGGAAAGCAGTTTGGTTTTGGGCGCCGACATCTATTTTAAGGCGACAAACAATATCAATTGGTTGCGAGATCACATAACTGTTTTGGAACGAGCGTTAACTTACTTGATGAACCTACGCAAAGATGCGGAAACCAATTTAATAGCAAGTTCTTTTACGGCTGACTGGGGTGATGTCTCCCCGACCTACAATGACCAACGCAGCGTCTACGATGACGCCGCGACACCCAAAGTCGTCAACCTTTACACCAACGCCTTGTTTTGTAAGGCCGCGGACAAGCTGAGCAGCATGTTTCAAACATTGGGAAATACGGAAAAGGCCGCTAAATGGCGGTCTATTCACCAGACCTGGGTGGATAAGTTGCGAAACCTTTTCTGGTCCGGAAAATACTATCGGATGCATTGCAAAATATTGCCCCCTGATAAGGATAAGCAGAAACTATCCGACACCATTTTTCCACTAGGAAGCAATTCGGAAGCAATTCTGGCGGGTATTTCAAATAAAGAACAAATAGGCTCTATTTACCGGGAGGCTAAGCAGCGACAAAAGGAATACGGAATTTCGACTATCGGTGCCGTCCTGCTGCCTCCTTTTCCGGATAATACGTTCAAGCACCCTATAGTTACAAAACAATTCTCATATCAGAACGGGGGACAGTGGGACTGGTTTGCCGGGCGGTTTGTCCTGGGCCTTTTTCAGAATGGATTCGAGAAAGAGGCCACTGAGGAGTTAGTTGCCATTGCCAAAAAAGACCTCCATAACATGGGGTTTTACGAATGGGAGACCCCGCCAGGCGAGGGCCGGGGATCAGAAGACTATTCCGGAAGTGCCGCAGTGGTTGGACAGGCTGTTATCGAAGGTCTATTTGGTGTCCAGAGCAATCCTAAAGGCTGGGAAGTGACTATCCGTCTTGGGCCACACGAAGGAGAAATCAGGGTATACAAGCCGGCGACAAAACAATCTATTTATTATCATTATAAGCCGGGGAGCCGCGGCCTGGAATTGAAGCTCCAACAGTCGACACTGAATAATCCGATGTCGTTGATGATCTGGAATCATGACGGCGCCTGGAAGGACCTATACTTGAACGGAAGAAAAGTATCGTATCTGAAGAAACAAATTGGCGGTTCCAATTATTATGTTGTTCCAAATTTAGGCCGGTAGTGGGGGCGCAACGGGCTTGAGGTCAATCCGGCCCGGGGCCGCCGCCCATCATTATTTTTGCCGGCAATATCTCCAAGGAGAAGGACCATATGCAGATGGCGAGAGGGTCCGTCAGGCCCGTACGGTATTCGAGGATATCCATCCTGGTCGGTCTTAGTTTGATTCTTTCTATGACGGGAGCGGGGTGGGCGGAAGAAGGGCAGGGCCGAAGGCTGATTCTCGACCTGGACCGGATGATCGCCATGGCTGTGGACAAGAGTCCGGCCATTGGAGAGAGCAAGAGTGAGATTGAGGCGGCCAAGAGCGATCTGGACCAGGTCAAGGCGGCCTACTATCCTCAGGTGGATGTCACCGGACTCATCGGGCCGATCGACGACGCCAAGGAACCCATAATCCGAAACAACAAGATCTACGATCCTTCACCGGGTTTGAATTTGTCAAACATCAACGCCTTTGGCAAGGTTGATGTCGTCATGACCCAACCTATTTATACTTTTGGAAAATTATCCCATCGGGAGGACGCCGCCAGGCGAGGGGTTAAGGCCAAGGAATTGGAACTGCCTAAGAAGAAATGTGAGCTGGCCGTGCGGGTCAAGCAACTTTACTACGCCCTGGTCCTGTCCCGGGAGGGGTTGGCCACGGCCAAAAACGCCGGCGCCTTTTTTGATGAGACTAAGAGCCGGATCTCCCGGTTGCTGGCCTTGGGGGCCGTTCAGGTCGCTGAAACTGATCTTTATCGGGTAGAGGCCTATCGGGCCGACTCCCTCAGGTTTCGGGCCGAAGCTGAAAAAGGTGAGAAGACAGCTTACTTTGCTTTGAAAGCGATGCTCTGTCTGCCTGATAATGTGGAATTTGAGCCGGCGGAAAAAAAACTGACCATGAAGGACGAAAAGCCGGCTGAACTGGAATCCTATCTTCATGGCGCGGCGACTCGGCGTCCGGAGTTGAAACAGCTCAAAGAGGCGGTGGAGGCCCAGCAGTCCATGCTTCAGGCGGCCCAGAGTGATCAGTATCCGTCGTTTTTTGCCGCCGCAATCGGGTCCCTGGCCGGCGCTCCAGGCCGGGATGCCCTCCATAATCCGTATATAGCAGACGATTTTAATCACGCCAATGGCGGAGTGGTGGCCGGTCTCAAATGGAATTTTGATTTCGGGATCGGCCGGGCCAGAATTGATAAAGCCAGGGCGGAATATCACAAGATAAAAAACACCCAGGCCTACGCCGAAATGAATATCCCCATCCAGGTGGCCAAGTGTTACCAGGACGTAGTGGAGTGGCAGAAAGCAGCCGGTTCTTACCGGGCCGCCGCGACGGCCTCTCGAAAATGGGTGGTGGCCGCCCTGGCCGATTTCGATATGGGTGTCGGAGCCGCCGGAGATTTGCTAAACGCCATCGAAAAGTATGGCCAAAACGAAGGCAAATATATAGAAGCTCTATTTAACTACAATGTCTCCGTAGCCGAATTGGAATGCGCCGCCGGATCTGTGGATAAGCTTTAGAAGGATCTCCGCTCAAGGTGGTAAATTTGGAAGTTTCATCGACGCTGGATCAAGGGTGCGACGTTAAGATTTCTCGCTGCGCTCGAAATGACAGGGAAGCTTATCACCGAAATGGCAGAGACGCCGCAGGCCAAACATTCTACACCGTTGTCGCTTCGGATGTTGTCATTTCGAGCGAAGCGAGAAATCTTGGCGTGTGGTTGTCCTGTGCCTTCTCGAAAAGGGACAATTATTACCGCTTGTAGTATATTAAATTCATAAAGTTAATGACATTCAGCCGCAACGGGACCCGCAGGTGAGCGTAAACCCCATCTTATTGGAAGTATTCAAGAACCGCTTTTCTTCCATATCCGAAGAAATGGGCGTGACCTTGAATCGGACCGGCTTTTCTCCCAACATCAAGGAGAGGCGGGATTTTTCCTGCGCCATCTTTACCAGGGAGGGAGACATGATCGCTCAGGCCGCTCATATTCCCGTTCATCTCGGGTCCATGCCTTTGTCTGTGAAATCGGCCATCGACAGCGTGAAGTTCAAGGATGGCGACATGGCCGTCTTGAATGATCCGTTCAAGGGCGGCACCCACCTGCCGGACATTACGATTGTGGCCCCGGTCTTTTGGGACGATGACGTCCCGGCCTTTTTTGTGGCCAATCGGGCCCATCATGCCGATGTGGGCGGGATGACCTCCGGGTCCATGCCTCTGGCCACCTCTATATTTCAGGAAGGAATTATCATCCCGCCGCTGAAATTGGTCGAAGCCGGAGAGATCGACCAGAAGATCATGACCTTCTTTCTAAACAACGTCCGGACGCCCCTGGAACGGGAAGGGGATTTCGCGGCCCAGATCATGGCCAATCTTACCGGCATCCGGCGGACAAAGGAACTGATCACCAAATACGGGCTGGATCAGGTGGATTTTTATTCAAAGGGTCTTATCGATTACGCCGAAAGGATGACCCGCCGGACAATTGCCGTCATCCCTGATGGGACATATTTCGGTGAGGATTTCTTAGACGACGACGGCCTGGGTACGGAAAACATCAAGATCAGTGTAGTCCTGACCGTTACCGGGGATGAGGTCGAGCTTGATTTCTCCGATTCCGATCCTCAGGTGAAGGGTAGCGTCAACGCGGTTAAGGCCATTGTCTTGTCTGCGGTTTTGTATGTTTTTAGATCATTGATCAAAGAAGATATCCCGACCAATGCCGGGTGTCTTAGGCCCATCACCATCCTGACCAAGCTGGGAACCATCGTGGATGCCCGGTGGCCGGCCGCGGTAGCCGGCGGTAACGTGGAAACCTCCCAAAGACTGGTTGACGCGGTGCTGAGCGCGCTGTTTCAGGCCCTGCCCGAGGTCATCCCGGCGGCCGGCCAGGGGACCATGAACAACATCACCATTGGGGGCCGCGACGAAAGAAATGGACAACCCTTTGCTTATTATGAAACGCTGGGCGGAGGGATGGGGGCCGGCGCTTTTGGTCCGGGCGAGAGCGCCGTTCATTCTCACATGACCAACACCTTAAATACACCCATCGAAGCCTTAGAATATGGTTATCCGTTCTTAGTCGCGGAATATTCTATTAGACGAGACTCGGGCGGGCCGGGACGGCATCGGGGCGGGGAGGGCCTGGTCAGGGAGATCAAGTTGTTGTCAGAGGCGGAAATTACGGTTTTATCGGAAAGAAGACGCATACCACCCTATGGCCGGGTGGGAGGGCGGCCGGGTCAAGTGGGTCGGAACCTGGTCATCAAGGCCGGCGTTCCGGGGGACAGGCCCGGCAAATTCTCCGAGGTGCTGCAGGCGGGAGACATTATCCGAATTGAAACACCAGGCTACTCCATGTCTTTTGGACCGGACCTGGGCGGCTTCGTCGGTAACCTTAGTTGGTTCGGCTTGAACGGAGTAGGGATGGAACCCAAGGCCGAATACTCAAAAACTATTCCCCACCTGGCCTTTATGATTTTTCAGTGCATGTTCGCCGTGATCACCCCTGCCCTGATCACCGGGGCCATTGCCGAAAGAATGAAATTCGGCGCTTTTGTCCTGTTTACCCTGCTGTGGGCCACCCTGGTCTACAACCCCCTGTGTCACTGGGTCTGGGGCGACGGTGGTTGGATCCGAAAAATGGGCGCCTTGGATTTTGCCGGCGGGACCGTGGTCCACATCAGCTCCGGTATCTCAGCCCTGGCCGCGGCCATAGTCATCGGCAAGCGGCGTGGTTACGGCAGCACCCATTTCATCCCGCACAACTTGCCTATGACCATCACCGGAGCCGGGTTACTCTGGTTTGGATGGTTCGGTTTTAATGCCGGCAGCGCCTTAGCGGCCAACGGGTTAGCCGCCAGCGCCTTTGTCGTGACTCATATGGCCTCGGCCGCAGCAGCCTTGACCTGGATCATCATGGAGAAGTTGCATCGCGGAACGCCGACCACCCTGGGCGCAGCCAGTGGCGCCGTGGCCGGTCTCGTGGCCATTACGCCGGCCTCAGGCTTTGTCGGGGTCTTACCGTCCTTGGTAATCGGCGGGTTAGCCGGAGTAATTTGTTACGGTGGCGTCATGCTGAAGAGCAAACTGGGCTATGACGATTCCCTGGACGTGGTCGGTGTCCATTGTGTAGGCGGAACCTGGGGCGCCCTGGCCACCGGACTGTTTGCCAGCAAAGTCATTAACAGTGACGGCGCCGACGGTCTCTTTTTCGGAAATCCCGGTCAATTATGGATCCAGTTTGTCGGTGTCGCCGTGACTATGGTCTTCGCCTTTGTCATGACCATCATTCTGCTTAAAGTGGTGGATGCCATTGTCGGCCTCAGAGTCAGCGATGAAGACGAAGTCAAAGGTCTTGACCTCAGTCAACACGACGAAACGGCCTATACCACATAATGATTCAATGCCCACGACCCGACCCGGAGGCAGCCGGTCAAGATCTGCTCCTCCGGCCAGGTTCGATCCCATTGAGGCGAGTTAAGGGACAATCCGTCGCTTAAGCCTTGTGGCCGGGGCTCTTAATAGGCTACTACTCTCACATAAGGATAAGCCATGGATTTACAACCGACATTTATAAAAAATGCAAGATATTCCCGTCGCGGATTCAACTTGTCCGGATCCGCACAGGTTAACTATGCCGTGACGCACTTTAATAACTGATGTTTAAAACTGTTGAGGAGAGAGGGAAATGAAGAAATTAATAAGTCTGCTCATCTTGATCGTTCTACTCACCCTGGCGGCCACTGCGTTGGCTGATGGACCACCGCCCAAACCAGACCCCTCCGGCACCAATACCGGTGGAGCCGCAGATGTAATTGGAGCTACCACTAACGCCCCGACAGCCGACGATATGAAGAAGATGGCCGCCACAGAACCTCTGGCCACAAAACTGGCTGATGTGATCGGTCACAACCGGATCGCCATCAATTTTGTCTGGACGCTCATCTGCGGTTTTTTGGTCTTTTTCATGCAGGCCGGATTCGCCATGGTTGAGACCGGTTTCACCCAGGCCAAGAACGCCGGGCATACCATGGCCATGAACCTGATGGTTTATGTCATCGGGGTTATCGCCTACTGGATCTGCGGTTTTGCCTTGCAGATGGGCGGGGGCGGCGGGGCGCCGAGTCTCGGTGGTGCGGTCTTGAACAATGAATTCACTATTACCCTTTTGGGAAAAGAATTCGGTTTGTTCGGGATGAACGGCTTCTTCTTGTCCGGGGTGGGATATGACGTGGCGGTCTTTACCCTCTTTCTCTTCCAGGTGGTCTTTATGGACGCCACAGCGACCATCCCGACCGGGGCCATGGCCGAACGTTGGACCTTCAAGTCATTCATTATTTACGCATTTTTTATCTCCGGTATTGTTTATCCGCTCTATGCCAACTGGGTTTGGGGAGGCGGCTGGTTGTCTCAATTAGGGAAGAATTTCGCTCTTGGACATGGTTATGTCGATTTTGCCGGCTCATCGGTGGTTCACATGTCCGGCGGCGTGGCGGCTTTGGCCGGGGCCATTATCCTTGGACCAAGAATTGGCAAATTTAAACCGGATGGGACCCCCGTGGCCATGCCGGGGCACCATATCCCCATGGCCGTGATCGGCTGCATGATCCTGGCTTTCGGCTGGTTCGGGTTTAACACTGGATCGACTCTGGCCGGTGGTGATCTGAGAATTGGTGTGGTTTGCGTCAATACCATGTTGGCCAGTTGTACGGCCGGTTTCTCCGCCATGATGTATATGTGGCTCAAATACGGCAAGCCGGATATCTCCATGTCGGCCAACGGCGTCCTGGCCGGACTCGTGGCCATTACGGCCCCCTGCGCTTATGTTAGTTCCGCCGGGGCGGCAATTATCGGACTGGTGGCCGGGGTCATCGTTTGCGTAGTCGTCTTCTTTGTGGAACGTGTCTTAAAAGTTGATGATCCCGTCGGCGCGGTGGCCGTGCACGGGGCTAACGGCGCCTGGGGTGTAATCTCTTTGGGTCTCTTTGCCGACGGAACATACGGCGACGCCATGAATAACATCCCTGGAACGGTCAAGGGCTTATTTTATGGGGACTTCTCCCAATTCATCGCCCAGATCATCGGATGTCTCACCAATTTCGTCTTCGTCTTCACGGTCATGTTCGTATTCTTTAAAGTATTGAATAAGATCACTCCGCTCCGGGTACCGCCGGAAGTCGAGCAGCAAGGTCTGGATCAGCATGAAGTCGCTGTCCTCGCTTACCCGGACTTCTCGGTAAAGACAAATTACAGATAATTCCCATATGTTGTGGCGAAGAGTGAATAACCGGAAAATCCTTCCACCCCTTCTGAAAAGTGGGGATGGAGGGATTTTCCAACCATTTTTGAGGGAGAATCAAAAAGAATCTGAGACGCCATTATCCCATTTTGAGGCGGAAGAAACAAAATCGTGTCTTAGCCCAATGGGACTTCAAATCATAATCCCGGCCATGACCTCGAAAAGAGAGGCCGCCGAACTTTTACCCTGCCGATGTGGGAAACCGTAAAATGGAGCATGTCAAATCGATCAGCTATTTTATCTTCGCCGGGTTGTGTGAAATCGGAGGCGGCTATCTGGTCTGGCTTTGGCTAAGAGAGCGGAGGAGTATTTGGTATGCCGTGGGTGGGGCGGTTGTCCTCTTTCTCTATGGAGTGATTCCAACCTTGCAACCGGCCAATTTTGGTCGGGTCTACGCGGCATATGGTGGTGTATTTATTGTCTTATCTATCATTTGGGGGTGGAAAATAGATGGACTGGCCCCGGACAGATTTGATGTTATCGGAGGCCTGATTTCATTGTGCGGCGTCGCAATTATTTTTTACTGGCCACGATCCTAGAGTTGTCCATCTGGATTGATTATATGGCTGGATAAAATTCTTGTCACGGCTGCCGAACAGTCTACATCCAATAAATACCAGGAAATTACGCAAAAGGGGGGCAATTTGACCATTGTCACCCGTTTGCGTTTTGTGCGTATAAGATTTTATGATATAGAATTATCGTAGTTTCGTTCCTTTTAAAATAAACCAATTATCAGGTAGATCCGCTCAAGCCGACAACTGACCACTGGCGACTTCAGCGTTTGAGGCAAAGGGGGTTATTTATAAACGCGGGGTCGGACTTTCGACCAACAGGAGTTCACAAGGGCGACCATTCGGGCTGCACCCAACCGGGCACAACGATCCTGGCCGGTTTCAGTCCGAACCTTATATCCTGATAAAGTCCGGCACCCACATCAGAAAACGACAGAAACAAAAAAAGGAGACTAGCAAGTGATTAATTCGGGAGACACGGCGTTCGTTTTGGTTTCGGCGGCTCTGGTGCTATTGATGACACCGGGGTTAGCCATATTTTATGCCGGTATGGTCAGGGGCAAGAATGCCCTGGGCACGATCATGCACAGCTTTATCTTGATCTCGGTCATCAGTCTGGAATGGATTTATTTAGGCTACAGTATGTCTTTCGGCCCGGACGTGGGTGGCCTGATCGGGGATTTTTCATGGTCGGGCCTGCTTCATGTCGGGGCTGCGCCTAACAAAGATTATGCCCCGACCATTCCTCATGTGGTCTTCATGATCTTTCAGTGCATGTTCGCCGTCATCACCCCGGCCCTGATTACCGGCGCCTTTGCCGAAAGGATTAAATTCGGCCCATTCCTACTTTTCAGCCTGCTTTGGGCCATTTTGGTCTATAATCCGGTGTGTCACTGGGTCTGGGGCAGTGGCGGCTGGCTTAAGGCCAAAGGGGTGATTGATTTTGCCGGCGGATTGGTGGTTCATTTGACCTCCGGGGTGGCCGCCCTGGTCGCGGCTATAGTTGTTGGTCCGCGAAAAGGATACAATCAGGAAAGCTTCTTCCCCCACAACCTGCCCCTGACTCTACTGGGTACCGGGTTGCTCTGGTTCGGTTGGTTTGGGTTTAACGGCGGCAGCGCCCTGGCTGCGGATGCAATCGCCGGCAACGCTTTTGTGGCGACTCATTTTGCCGGGATGGCCGGGATGGCCATGTGGGTGGCCTTGGAATGGCTGTTGCGGGGAAAGCCCACCACCCTGGGCGCGGCCAGTGGGGCTGTGGCCGGGTTGGCCACGATTACACCGGCTTCCGGATTTGTCGGGCCGAACTCAGCCGTCATTATCGGTTTACTGGCCGGGGCGTTATGCTACGGGGGCGTGATGGCTAAGAACAAGTTCGGTTATGACGATAGTCTGGATGTGGTGGGAATTCACGGCGTCAGCGGAATAATCGGGACCTTGTTCGCCGGAATTTTTGCCTCCAAGGCCATCAACCCCAGTGGTCCGGACGGCCTGTTATTTGGTAATCCCGGCCAGTTCGGTACTCAAGTCCTGGCTGTGGCGGTCGTCCTGGGATACACCGTGGTGGTTACCTACGTCATCATCAAAATCATTGACAAACTATTCGGTTTGCGGATAGCTTTGGATGATGAAATCGGCGGTATGGACATCAATCTGCACAGCGAATACGCTTACAAAGAATTAGACTAAGAAAATATCCATCCCGGTCGGATTCAACCCCGGCCGGGATGGACACCCCCAACCGGAACCGCGCCGGGAACGGACAAAATAAAAAACCGACCTAAGTAGAGGTGAGACCATGGCTGGTGACGGTTGTTCCGGCTGCCCCTTTAAGTTGGCCCTGGATATCCTAAAAAATGCCGGAATCGGCCAACACCTGAACAAACTGACCTTAGAATGCCTGTTGAGTCTTCGGGATCTGATTGATGCCGCCATAGCCCAACTGGAGAAGACGAACAAGGACGCCCAGTCGGCCAGGAAGGTGCAAATCGACTGACTCCGCCTGGTTCAATGCCTGGTTCAATGCCTGGTTCAACCTTCGATAAGCATAACCACTCCAGGCTTATAAGGGGATTGTCTCACGGCTTTATCCCTGGCCATCAGGCTGGTCGGGGTGAATTCAGGAAAAACGGCCAGGGTCAGCCCCATCCGGTCATCTTGTCCAGCCGGAGGTAACGAATCACATTCTATCTTTAAATGTTGCAGCATGTCCCGAGATGTCGAGCCGGCTTCGGCGGCCATCCCCTTGGCCAAGGCGATCAGTTCGGGGGACAAGGCCAATCCCGAGCCAACCACTGGATTTGGGCCGGCATCCCCAAGCCTCTCTATATACCGGTCCAGCAGGACGTCCCAGGCGGCCCGGCTCCAGGTCAGGAAAACCCCATCCAACCCTTGATCCGGGACCATGGATTGCCAGGCGTCCAGCCTCTCCTCGATCAAAAACGGGTTGGCCTCCGCCCTCATGACCGCTCCGGCCAGGTCTCCCCCCCAGGGCTCCGGGGTGGCAATGCCGAACTCGGCCCCTTCGATGAGCATATCCTCCAGTCGATGTTCCAACCCGGTCAGGTTCGAGACCAGGCCTTGAATACTCTGAAGTTGTTGATCATGGTCATGGGCCAGGTTTAAAAATAAGGCTCTTGCTTGAGCTGTCTGGACTTTTTTGTCGGCCCGAGGGTCGGTCAGATCCACATCCGTGCCTTTCAACTTCAACTGCAGCCTGGTCACCCGCTCGTCATCATCTTCTTCTTCAGAGGCCGGGGCGGATTTCAATTGCTTCAAGTAATCGGAGCCACCAAAAGCGGCCGCGGCGGATTTCATCTGGGTGATTTGCCGTTGCACCTCTTTGGCCGTCACCAGCGGCAATTCTCCGTCCTTTAGGACGACGTCGCCCGAGGCGACCTGATCGGCCAGGTCCGGTCCCGGATAGACGCCGGGCGGTAGATAGATAATAAGGGGGCTGAAATAGGGCTGCAACGCCGCGGCCAACTTCTCTTCCATCCAGGTAAAAGGAAAGACGACGGCTGGTATCCTGTCGGTTTGATTCATCCAAGTTTCTCCTCTATTTATCCCGCAAACAAAACTTGACTAGCTGTTGTTCCTCGATCCGCCGTACTGAGCCTTCCATTTCCATATCGACTAAATGCGCATAGCATTCATTAAAGGCGATCATCTTTTCCAGCAGGCTGATCTCGTCTAAGAATAGGGCTGAGGTAATTTCCTGGCAAGTTTTGGGATGGTCGGCCAGGATAGACTTGATGATCCCCTTTCTCTTGTCATGGTGGTGAACAATCTCGTCAACCCTTTGCCCTGGGTCGGCAATGTCCGGGCCATGAGCGGTCAAGGCCAGACGCGGATTAAGCACGGCCGTCCGGCGC
>JADFXY010000370.1:0-4442 GCA_015233355.1 Deltaproteobacteria bacterium
AAAATTATACAAAAGTTACTTAACGGCGCCTCGCTTGGAACGGTCATGATCTCTGATCCCACGATCTCCTCCAACTCTCCGGAACACTGGGCGTCATACGACTTGCCGCATGTAATAATCAACGGAAACTGCTTCTGGGCCAAGACCAGGTGTGACATCCTTGCCGTTTCTCCCGCCCCTAGTCCGGTCGTAGGCTTAAAGTCTCTTTGCTGTACCAACCTGGGTGATATTATCTGCACCATCACCATGTCTTCGCATAAAAAAATACTATCGCCGGAAAATTACAAATTTGCAGTAAAGAGCAAGCCCCCGACGCAAGATGATCCGTATAAGACACGAAATGACCACCGGTTGATCTGGGATTCGGAACGGCGGGACAGTCCCGAGATAATAAAGGAGTACATAGAATCTGCCGTCAAACTCAAAATTGCCATGCTTGATGTAGAAGAAATTTGGAACATTCATCCCGTTGACCTGCCGTGTTATTTCCCCGACTCGGGGCAATTTTGGTTTAAGACCTGCTATGATGTTTACCCTCAATTCTTTAGATACCCCACAGAAACACAGAAGGTGATCAATGAATATGAGCGCCTTATTAAGGTCAGGCCGGAGAATAATCGGTCTGACCCATTGACGCTTGACGTAAATTATTTTCAGTCTTTTTATAGTATTTCTTCAGACGGAAAGGTATCCACCTTTTACGATAGCGCCAGGAATTCATCTCAAGAATACCGCAGGCTGAAAGTCTTTGCCGAGATGTCTTCGTGATTGTGTCCTGCATTCATTTCGGCCTAGGTTTCAATTGTGCCAATGATGGGTTGGGGCGATACTTCACACTCAGAAACAAAGGATATTTAAATGCAAGATGAAGAAATAGTTCAAAGGCTGCTGAATGGGGCTTCGCTCAGAACGTTTATGATCCCGGATCCATTGATCCCTTCCAATTATCCGGAGCATTGGGAAACCTATGACTTACCCCACGTCATCCTCAATGGAAACTACTTCTGGGCAAAAACAAGAAATGAACATCTCTATATCAACTATGTGCCCGAAATAACCATCGGCCTGAACGCATTTTGCTATACCAATATCAGGGATTTTTTCTGTTCTATCGAAGTTTCTTCAGGTGAAAAAGGATTATTGAGCGAAAGTTACAACACATGTATTATGGACAAAACAAGGTATCGGAAACATTTGTGGAGATTAGCAGATAACTACCAATTAATCTGGGACTCTGAAGAAAACAATTCCCCCGAACTACTCTTTGAAGGGATAAGATCAGGACTAAGATTTAAGATAGCCATGCTTGATTCAGAGGGCGCCTGGAATATTCATCCGGTCTGCATCCCGGCATTTGGTCCCGGTCCAGACGAATTTCATTTGTATACTCCCTGGGATATCTATCCCGCTTTTTTTAGGTCTGTGAACGAGACGACCAAAGCATTTGATTTGTGCAAAGAAATCATCACAACCAGGAACGATGATAATCAGGCTCTGGCGGAAAAGTTCAAAGTGATGCCGTTTGCCTCTTTTTACCATATCTTTCATGATGGAAAATTTATGACCTTAAACGATGTGCTCCAGGGTTCATTTCGCCGGTATCAAAGACTAAGGGTCTTTGTAGAGAGAATCTCCACCTAAATCAAATAGTTTGGACATCCGATTATCCGACTTGAACCCGCAAACGCAGGACGATTAGAAGCAATATCTTCCTGCAAGGAGTACCTAAATGCATGACCAAGAGATAGTTCAGAAACTACTCGGCGGCGCATCCTTGCGCACATTCATGATTCCGGATCCATTTCTTCCCTCAAATCGTCCCGAGCATTGGGAAGTCTATGATCTCCCACACATTATCATTAACGGAGATTATTTCTGGGCCAAGAGTCGAACCGAACATTTGTTTCACCTACACGGCCAAGGAATCCAGGGTACTGGAGCTTTCGGCTATACTAATATTTGCGATGCCTTTTGCGATTACGACCCCGCCACAGGTAAGGGTAAGCTGATGTATAAAAAGAGATACAAGGAACACAGGTGGGTCGTTAACGAAGACTGGATTCAGGTGTGGAGTTCAAAAGAGAATGGCTCTAAGGAAATGTTAATAGAAAAGATAAAGTCGGCCGCCAGGTTTAAAATCGCCATGCTTGACTCGGAAGGAGTTTGGAATATTCACCCGGTCGATCTACCATGCTACTTTCCTGGGGATGACTACTTCCAACTCAAGACGGTGTTCGACGGCTATCCATTTTTTTTTCGGTCTCCCGATAATACAAAAGAAATTTATGATCGAAATCTTGCCTTCTTAGCCGGACAACCTAAAGAGAACACAATGGGAACGATGGAATTCCAGGATAATGTATTCTACACATTTTACATGATTTTTTCAGATGGAAAATACTACAACATGTTTGACATACCCAGAGGCTCGTTTCAAGAATACCTCGAATTGAGAGTATTTGCCGAAAAATAGAACCTCTGCGAATAACCTTAAGGTTTGTACGGTTCCGGCCGTCCAACGCTCTTGAATGTGCTCATTCTACGATCATATCATTTTTTCCCTTTCTCCTCATCTTCCCCGGACAAAAAATTTATTTCCGTTCCGTCTAACCCCTCATTTTTTTAAGACTTGATTATTATCAGGGCCCCGGATGGGGCCCCGAAGTTATGGTTATGGTTTGAGTTAAGATTAACGCAGCAGGGTCATGAGGCTTTGAGGCAACTGGTTAGCCTGAGCCAACATAGCCGTTCCAGCCTGATTCATGATCTGATATTTGGTCATGGCGGCTACGCCCTTGGCCATATCCAGGTCGGTGATGGTTGACTCTGCAGCCGTCATGTTTTGACTCATAACGGATAGATTGTTAACGGTGTAGTCCAACCGGTTCATCACGGCGCCTAACTTGGACCGTTGGGAAGAGACTAAGTTAATGGCATGATCAATCTTGGAAATCGACCTTTGAGCCAGGGTCGGATCCACCATCAAAACGTTGTCTAAGCCCAAAGAAGCGGTGTCAACTTCGCCGATAGAGGTGCTGATATTTTGCCCGGCATTGGCTCCCACCGCCAGGTTGACATGTTTGTCGACCACGTGTAAGACCATAGAGTGGGCCGTGCCGTCTGAAGCAAAATCGAACCCGCCGGTATTGTTATTCCAGGTGGTGTTCACGCCTACAGTCGGGGTAAACTTAATGTCAACGCCCGGAATCAAGTTATCCACCTCGGGCGAAGCCACTTTGCGGCTAAACAAATTTGCTCCGGTGTGGGCATCTTGGACCTGGACGAACCAGGGGTCAATCCCTTGAGTATCGGAAGCACATTGAGTCCTGGCGAAACTGAAGGCCGTCTGGAGGTCTTCATCTGCCCCGAAGAACAGTTGGCCGGCGCCTCCGGCCCAGGGTGACCTGACGACCAGAGTTCCATCTACGGCCGCATTCCCCGTAGCATAACGAGAGGTTCCCTCCGTGGTGTTGGTGATAAAATCGGCCACGTGTTCATAAACGGTATCCTGGGCCGTGCCGTTGACGGTGAGACCCAAGCCACCGGCAGACACACTGGTGGTGATGGCTGAAGCGATCATATTCTGAAGATCGTTCAACGTCGTTGCTTTGTCAAAATAGATGGTCGCTTTCTGACCATTGGCATATATGTTCAAGTTTCTGGACTGATCCAATAAGCCGTTAAACTGGGCGATCTGACCCAGGGTATTGGACCCGTTGGCGATGGAGATGGTCTGCCCCAACTTGGTCACGTCCAGGAGGAAATTACCTGCGTTACCAGCCGTGGCGACGGCCGTGGAGAAATGTAGTTGGATCCCAAGATTGGCCAGGGTTTTATCGGCTGAGATGGAAGTAGTATTGGCGCTATTCCAAAGGCCGCTGGCCGTGTCAATTCCCCGCCGGTTATAGATATGGGTGGCCAGGTTGGTCCCCGCCGGATCGTTGTAGATAGCTAAGGACAGACCGTCGTTGTTGCCCCGGGCGTGGGTGTTCAAATCCAATCCAACGCTGGACAAGACACTCTGGAGCCCGGCTCCGGCATACAACTGGATCTCGGACGTAGCCGAGGTATTGTTACCGATCTGCCGACTCATTACATGGAAACTCATTCCGGCGGTGTCAAAAATAACATCGGCCTCGTTACTGGCTGATCCTCCCCCGGCAATGACGGCATTGTTCATAGCAGTCTGCATATCCGACGCCAACTGTGTCAGATCGGCAGTAGTGGTATACGTTTTGTCGGCCAGGGTGGCCGTATAGACGGTCGATTGATTGACTGAAAAGACTATCTCGTTGTTCCCGGTTCCGGTAAAGGCGCCGCCTTTGATGCCTAGAGAGGTAACAGAAAAAATGGTAGCACTGTTGGCAGCCGAGGTGGCTCTAACGATATTGGTGATGCTGAACGAATTCGGCCGAGTCGTGCCATCCGCCGTGGTAGCGACC
>JADFXY010000371.1:0-4438 GCA_015233355.1 Deltaproteobacteria bacterium
TGAGAAAATTGCCAACGCAATCATTTTGGTACATCAACTCACGAATTGTGGAACGTTACTTCTCGATTCTAAATTCACGACCGGGTCTCGACATTGGCTTGCGTCTGGCTTAAGTTAATGACATTGGTCTACAAGTGGCAGGATAGCTGCCCCGCCTTTTCTTGGAGACTGCAAAAAATCTATTTGTGGGGTCGAAATCAAGTATATCCCCCATCATAAAAAAGACAAGCTTATTAAGCAAGTTAGTCTAACAGTAAAAAAATATCAGGTTAACGCTTTGTTGTTATTCGGAAGGCCGCTATGAAGCGGCCCCCCGAACCGGCAACTAAAAGAGTCTCAATTGTACCCGCACCGGATTATCTTTCTTTTTCAGCATCTCATCCAGTTGGGATTGTTTGACTTCGATCTTCGTTGTCTTTTTCCGACGGCCTGAATACTCAGTAAATGTGACCTTCACGATCTTATCGCCAACCTGCTCCGCCTCCATACTTATTTTCGCCACTTTGGGGGGCAGGGGAGAGGTCACCGGTGTGACAACTATCGGCTTCGGCTCCACCCGACAGTCCGCCTGGATTTCACGTTTCCGGTAGGCCGCCCACATGTCTTTGAGCGTCCGATTGTCTTCAGATTGCTCAACAAGCATCTTGGCCAGTTCTTTGGCCAGAGTATCCGACGTCTCAGACAATGCTGCCAGACCCCGGTCGGAAAGCTCGCCTTCAACGGCCAGGCTGGACATAAGTTTGTCCGCCATGAGCTGCATGAGGCGGGTTTGCATCGTGTCAGCATAGGTCAGAAAGTACACCTTCACCGGTCGTGTCTGGGGAATGCGCCACGATCTCCGGGACGCCTGCCGTAGAGTGTAAGTGCTCATAGGAAGCTGGTAGAATACGATGGACGGGAAGTCGAGCAAATCCAGTCCAACTTCCACCTTCTTGGGATTGCTGATCAGCACATCCAGTCCAGCAGCTACCCAGTCATCTATAATCCGGGAGCGGTTCTCCGTATCCCCGGATCGCAGCACTTTCACTCGGATTTCTTCAGCTTCGAGTAACTCTGTGAGCCGCGGCGTGATGTCCGTGGTGTTCGTGTTTTCCACGTATACCAGAACCTTTCTGGCTTCAGCCAGTTCGGTCTTGATGATGCTGACGAGTTCATGCTCTTTGGGTTGAATCCCGTCCAGAGGTTCTCCGGCGGCCACCAATGCTTTGGTGCGGGGATGGAATACCTTCACCCCCTTGTACATCCGCTCGGGATAAGACAAAAGTGCGTGCAGGTAGGCCCCCAACAGGGAATTGTCCCCTTTGTGCAGGGCTGCCAGCAGGGCGCTTTTCATGGCACCCTCAAACTCGGTATAAAGGGCTTGCATCGGCCCGGGCATTCCCAACTCGATAACTTCCTCCTCGTAGGGCTGCAGGTGATCCATACAGTCCGCCAGCCGGAGAAAAACGGCATTGGACAGGAGCATCCGGCCTAACAGCAACGGACTGATGCCCGGTTTTTCCTTGATGATGGTGCTTTTTCTGGCCTTCGTAGTCAGGCCGTCTTCTTCTTTGGTGGTCGTAACTCTCTCCAAAATACCGTAGCGTTCGATGAACGACTTGGGGTTACCCCACTTGTTCCCGTCCTCCAGCATGATCGCCGGGTGGGTTCTGAACATAAGATTAAAAATATCGGAACTGTACCCGCCTATCAAAGTCCCGGTCAGGCAGAGAACGTACTCACATGCGGATGACAGCGCCCCGAAAGCATAGCCTTGGCCGCTTTCGTTTTTGAACTGGTGGGCTTCGTCCACTATCAGCAATTCGTGGGCATTGGGCATTTTGTCTTTGATGAATTTGGCCGGTATGGCCTTGCGGAGCTTCTTCCTCGTCATATCCGGCTGCCAAAGCTGTTCGCCACACTCGACCTCCACCTTCTGATGTTTGCCTGTTTCTGGATCGTACTTCCATTTGGTGATGTGGTTGACACAATGGTGCCGCTTCTTGGGTCTGCCCTGGGAGTTCGTCTCAAAGATATCCACGGGGCACCCATCCTTATCGAGCAATTCCTGACCGCATTTCGGGCAATAGTGTTTTCCTCTGCGAGTGAGCACTGCCGGTCGCCACATGAACCCTATCTTCATCCGCTCGCGGCCAACAATATAGAATTCCAGGCCCTGCGGCTTGGGTTGCTGTCGGGCGATTTCGAGTTGGGTGATGATGTCTTTCCCGTTAAAATTGTATGCTTTGACCTGGGGCAGGCTGTCTTTGATCTCCTTGATCCATTTGTGGACTAAATGAGGCGGACAAATGACCAGCACCCGGTGGATGCCTTTCAGTTTGTGGAGCAGATAGGCCACGGCGGTCGCCTGGATCGTTTTACCCGTTCCACACTCAGCCACCAAATACATCCCCTTATTACCCCCAACAAACGACTTGTAACAGGCCTTGATAATCTCTGCCTGAGCGGGAAACGGTTTCTTGGTCATCATCTGGAGGATATCCGCCAGAGCCTTCTCTCCGTGTTTGGCCGGATCGTGAACGACGGTTAAATCCCGGGTCACCTTGTCGGCCATGCTTTCCCCGTACTCATCGAGGAAACCTTTCAACGAAACGACCTGGCTCATCCGATACCTCCTTTCTGGAAGCAGGACGTGACTGCCGGGTGCTGTTGCCTGATGGCGTCCGCTACCATTTCTCGTAGCTGTGACGGCTCGAAATCGAACAGGTAGCCCTTGTAATCACCGGCCAGTGTAGTCAACTCCGTCAGCCAGCCGTTCTGCTCGAACGTACTCCACAACCACCCGGCCCACGAAGGATGCAACGGGATATCGGTTTTGTGATCGAGGTGCCGGTAGAAAAGGTTCAACAGCTCTTCCTGATGGTTGGTAAAGACCACGAAACTGTTGCCTCCTCCTTCTTCTTGGTATCCGGGCAGAGCCAGCTTGGAAAACAGAATGGCGTGGCACATGCCGGAAGGGAGCTTTTTAACCTGCACCTTATAGTTCAGATCAGCCCGGAAGACATAATGGTAGTTCCCCTCAATGTTGATGCTGATGTGCGTTTTCTCCAGGAGGTTGGCGACAATCCCCTTTACTGTGGTCTGAAAGCCGCAGATTGAAATGAGATACGCCAGCCCGACCAGGCCGGGACTCTCGATCAGATCGGAACAGTACGCCCTGATCCCGATGGTATTCACCAAATATAGCCTCATGTTGACCATCTCCTCTTGTACGTCATTGAATGGTGAGCAATTCACCATGTCGGTTGAATGCCTGGATGATGATGGCGATCTGGTCGGTGGCGGTCTGCCGCTCGACGTCGTCATTGACTTCTACGGATGTTTTGATCTTCTTCAAAGTGGTTCCCTTGACCAGAAGGGGGTTTTTCCCCTGGCGATCCCAGACCACACCGTTCATGAGTCCACAGGCGAGAATTTGGGCCATGTGGCCATGTCGTAGCGGCATGACCGGCCGGATACGTTCAGCCAGGCTCAGCGGGGTAATCATTTCTCCCAATTGTTTGAATAGACCATGCTGCAGGACTTCCGCGGCCAACTCCTCCGGATCGATGTCTTTGCTCTTGAATATGAAATTGGCCTTTTCCGGCGAGATCGGCACGTCGTATATGTGCGGCGGGTCTTGGGGTAGGTAGGGGACAACGGTTCGTTGCAGTCCGCAGTTCTTGAGGTACTCAAAAACGGTTTCTTCATGGCTCGGATTGGGCTTCAGAGTGGCAAAGATGACCAGTTGTTTGTACGACTGATATTCCTTCTCCGGAAACCGGAAGACGCTGATCTGACCAAACCGGTATGACAGGATACGGGCAATGTGTCCGTCGAGTCGCCGCTGGGGGATCAGGTACACCAGAACACCCCTGGGGCAGAGATATGGGAAGCAATGGCGGAGAAACGTTCTTTCGTACCGCTCGGCTGCTTCTATCTCGCTTGTTTTGGCAGTCCAGTCATACGGGGGATTCAAATACAGCAGACTGAAGGCGCCGTGGCTTATGGCGGTGTTCTGGTAGTCCGTAATGAGACATCGGGTCAGTACCTCCTTGGCGATTCCGCCTCGTTCGTGATCAAGCTCAATCCCGTAGGTTTCGGCCTTTAGATACCGGCCTACAGAGGCGACAGCGGTGCCTTCACCGGCACAGGGGTCAAATATTTTGATGGTTCCTTCCCCCTGTCGCCGGAGATATGTGGCGATCAAAGGCGTTACGTGCTCTGGGGTGGGGTAGTACCCCATTTTGGCTTGTGCAACTAACCGCATGATTTCCCTCCTTTAAAAAAGAAAAGACCCCCTACTGAGATTCCAGTAGAAAGCCTCCCAATGCAAAACGGTCTTTTAGATATCTGTCGTCACACCACCCTTCGGTTACGATGGGAACATGGTGTCAACCAGATCGATCAAGTCATGAGCACATTCGTCCTCCGGCTCCGGTTGATGGCCGGAAATCCA
>JADFXY010000372.1:0-4430 GCA_015233355.1 Deltaproteobacteria bacterium
GAAATATCTTGAAGATGATGGCCACCGAATCGCTGAAGAACAAGGCGATCAGAACGAGGAGGCTCCCCAGAATAACCAGTGCCCCGCCCGTCTTGGCCCCGAAGCGGACATGCCCGGCCATCCCGCCGGCTCCATGGCACATGGGAATCCCGCCGAAAAGGGGCGAGACCAGATTCATGATCCCTTGCGAGATGGCGATTTTCTTCTCCGTGACCGGCCTGTCGGGAAACAACTCATTGTTTTCCGCGGTAATTGCAATCACGGCATTGCCCAGGGTCAATGGGATCTGAGGCAGGGTGAACAGCAACGTGCCCACGACGATATCGTTCCAGGTAATCATGGGCAGATGGAAAACCGGCAACCTGAAGGCGACATGAATCTTGGCCAGCTCCGACGTTATTTGAGGATTCATGATCACGGCGGAGACCACCCCGATGATTAGAAGCATGAACATGGCCGGGACTTTAGGGTTGGTCAAAAGAAGGTAGGTCACCACCAGGGCAAACCCGGCCAGGATCGGCATTGTCATCATCCGGTGGACGCCATCCACCATAAACGAGAGACCCAGCCCCAGCATGATGCCCCGCACCACCGGTTTGGTGGCCAGCCTGGCGATTGGCCTGATCGCCCCGGTCGCGCCGGCCAGAAACCAGAAAATTCCCGTGGTAATACCTGATCCGAACAGAGCGGCCGGGCTTATTCCTCCGGCAATAGCCGCGGCGCCGATGGCCTTCATGGGCTGAACGGGAAGAGGCGTCCGGTAATAAAATCCGGCGGCCAGTAAACAAATCCCAAACATGAAAAGAAGCCCGAGCGGGTCTATTTTGACTATCGTGATATAGGCCACCACAAAGGGGATCAGCGTGCCGACGTCGCCGAAGGCACCCGCCCACTCCATCCGGTTGTAGAGATTCTTTGTCTTCACCTGAGCAGCACCCTGAGCCGGACCCTCAGCCGCCTTCGCCTGGACAACTTTGCTTTCCATAACCTCGACACTCGCGTCCATTAAATACCTCCTCACCGCTCCGTTGGGACGCCCGAAAATCGGACATGCCCGGCAGAAAAAATAGATCAATGAAAAATCGCCATAGAAATCAAAGCGCCGCCAAATACAATCCAGACCGTGTCTATCTTAACGAACCGCTGGACCATGAAGGCCCCTCCGGCCATGGCTATGGTGGGCAGATCAACCAGCGTATCCGCGGAGAGCCTGAGCAGGACCACCACGAGAGTCCCGATAAAGGCCGCCACGATCCCGCTTATCACTTGTTTGACGTGGACCGCCCGACCGGCTTTGGCGTATGGTCCGGCCACCAGCGTCGTCATGGCCCAGGCCGGAAAATACATGTTCACCATACCTGCGGCCGCTCCGGCTAGGCCCGCCACCTTGTAGCCGATAAAGGCGCCGATAATCGTCACCGGGCCCTGGAGTAATCAGGCTTAGGGCCAGGGCTGCGGCGAACTCCCGGTTGGTGAGCCAGCCGAACTGGGTGACCACGCTATCCTGGATAAAGGGGAGCATGGCGTATCCGCTGCCAAAGGTAAGTGCGCCGATCCGCAGGAAGCTGCCGCCCATTTGCATCAGTTCCGGCCGCATATGGATCAGGGCCAGGTCAACGGCCAGTATCAACGCCAGCCAGAAGATCAGCAGAGTCATTTTGCGCCAATGCAGGGGCAAATCCACCCGGCTGCAGGATGAGACGTAGTCCGGTTCGACTGAACCGTGTGTTTGCTTACCGTTTGCCCTGGCCGGGCCGGCAGATGTGGTCCTGCTCTTTGTCGGACTGGTCCAGGTTTCCGTCAGGCGGGATAGTCCGGTGAATCGGCGGGTCAGAAGAACCATGATCAGGCCGGCGCCGCCGGTGATGAGCAGGATATTCATGATCCCCATTTTAAACCAGAACACCATGGCAAAGCCGGCGATAGCCGTCACCCGGTTGAAAATGGTCCTGACGCCCGATCTCCAGAGGTTGAGAATGGTGTTAAAGACAAGACCGACCACGAGTGCGCCCAGGCCGCGAAAAAGCCCTGACACCACGGGCATCGCGCCATATCTCAAATAACAGTGCGAGAGCAACAGCATCAACAGGAAGCAGGGGATCAGAAAGAAAAACGTGGCCGCGGCCGCTCCGGGAAGACCGCGCAGCCGGAAACCCAGATACGAGGTGAGATTCACCGTGGGCGCGCCGGGTAAGAGCTGGGCCAGACCGAGCCCTTGCATGTATTCATCGTCGGTGAACCATTTCCTCTTTTTGGTCATCCAGTTCTTGGCTTCACCGAGCGCGGCCAGGCTAAAGGAGGCCAACCCGATGCCCAGAAAGGTCTGGGCGATGTGTCGGAGCTTAACCGGCGGAATGTCGTCCGGCATAAGTTGTTTTTGGGCGTCATCCATTGAAATTGCGACCTCAAATTCGTTCATGGCCGGTTCTCTTTCGCTCGCCGTTTAGTTTCCTGCGATCTCCGACGTTGGCGGAAACCCGGCCCACAGCTCCGATCTGTCTAGTCTATAGATCATCCCTTTTTCATCATGTTAAACAATCAGGAAACAAAAAACTTGCGGTCGAAATAAAAAAAAACCGCAACGGGCGACCAGGCGGATTCGTCTACCCAGGGCTTTGCCGCCGGGCTAACCTGGTGCGCCCCGTTGGGGCTTAATCGGACTGGTCTAGTTTATAGAAATTCGTCCGATGCCTCGCCAACGAGCAACGAGTAACCCGCAACGAGTAACCCGCAACGAGTAACCCGCAACGAGTAACCCGTAACCCGCCAATCCGGGCGAAAAGAAAATTCTTGCACTTTCGGGTAGGATAATATACGATATATATCGACTAATTAGCGGTGATTCGGTTGCTCGTCACCGGTTACCGATTCTTTTCAACAAATAACCGGCAATAAAGGGCGGTCTTTTCAAAAGCGTCAATCATGACGATAACTGAAAGATATATTTCAGATAACTGAAGGCAGGACAAATGAGGAGCAGAATATGAAATGGAGAATCTACGTGTCTGTGGCTTTATTTATGCTTTATCTCGGGGGGCTTTCGATCTATAACGCCGTGCAAGGCCCCATTGAGTCGCGGGCGGCTATCGCTCAACTCTCCGATAGCGCTGTGGATTATAGCGCCTCCAGGGCGATTGTGCTCGGTGCGTTTCCAACACTCGGCGGGCTGGCCATACTCCTGGCCCTGGCTTTTATCTGGCTGCCCTTGATTATCAGAAGAATGAAAGACCGAAACATCAGTGTGTACATTTTTTTTGTATTCATGGGATTAGCCACATCCGGGTGCATGGGGCCGCCGCAATTAGAAGTGACGGAAGAAATCGCCCCCAATGAAACGGCTTTTCTGGTGCCGCTGGAGGGAGCAACCAAAGCCGAGCAAGGCAAATTCATGTCCATAGAGTATTTGGAGACGGCCAAAGTAGCCACCAAAAGGATTACCATTCCGACCCGCAAGAAAGAAACCGGACGCAATTCCTGGCAATACGAGTGGATCCCGACCATGAAGCTGATCAAGGTCAACCGGACCCCGATCGCCCGGGAATGGACCAAGAGCCCGAGCTCGGGAACATCGGTTAAGGATCAGGCAATTTCTGTGGAGTCAATTGAATCTATTGATTTCTATACCGGCGTGACCGTCCAGGGGTCGATCAAAGAGGAGGATGCGGCCAGGTTCTTGTATTACTTTTCCGGGAAAGCCCTCTCGGCCGTGATGGACGAAAACGTCAGGGGCTACGTTCAGTCGGGTCTTTGGAATGAATTTGGTTCCAGATCGCTGTCAGAGGGAAAAGGAAAGAAGAGAGAGATATTTGAAGCTACGTTCAAAAGCGCTAAAGAATTCTTCTCCAAACAGGGCGTGACCATCGATTACCTGGGTGGATCTGAGGGATTAACTTACAAAGATCCCAAGATTCAAGAAAGCATAAATTCCGCCTTCGTGGCCGAGAATGACCGGCTCGTCGCCCAACGGGAGCAAGAGGCCCAAATTATCCGAAACGCCACCAATGTGTCCAAAGCCAAGGCTGAGCGCGAGGCCGCTGAGGAATTTGCCAAAGCCAAAGACGCTCAAGCCATAAAAATTGGTTTGGAGATAGAAAAAATCCGGGCTAACGCGTTCAAAGCCGCCTCAGAAAAATGGGACGGTAGAATGCCGGCCTCCATCCTGCCACAAGGCAGCAATATCCTGTTCGGCCTGGATCAGCCGGCGCCTAAGAAGTAGACGGGTTTCGTTCAGGAGATTTGGGAACGTTAAATTTTCATTAACCATCCCGACCCGCAACCCGCCAACGAGTAACGAGTAACATGTAACCCAATGTCATTGACTTAAGGGTAGGGTCATCGGATCCTATTCTAATAAATGGTTAATTCCGATGAAGCCCTGAAAGGGCGCTCTAGGTTAGCCCAGGGCAACGCCCTGGGTAGGGGTGGCGACT
>JADFXY010000373.1:0-4419 GCA_015233355.1 Deltaproteobacteria bacterium
CCGGCTTTCCGCCTATTGTCATTCCCCGGGAACAACGGCGGGCCTATCTCCTGGCGCTCCGAAAATATGAGGCTCTGGCCGGAACGCAGCGACCCGGTCAAGGACTTCTCCCCATAACCGACGGTTTAAATGATTTTAAGGCACTGTTTGGAGAGTCTTGGAAAGAGTCTTTAGGGTTGGTTGAACAGGCCCGGCAAGCCCAGGCTACGCGGGTTAAGTTACACTGAACTTCACCAGGGCGTGGGCCAATTCCCCTTACAGGCCGGAAGATTGCCGCAGAGTACCTGCCGAATATTCTAATGAAACCCCATTGGCGCCAACGTCAATTCAATCTATAACCCCTGTTCGTTTAATAAGCGATGGTTTAAAGGTGACGTGAATAATGAAATCCGACTTTCAAAAATACCAAGATTTTTGGGAAGACGAAGCGCAGAAAAACAAGGATGCAGACCAACTCTATATGACGGTCGGTTCTGTTAACCCGGAGCAACATGATCTGGTTGGAACAATATTAACCACCGGCATGAAAAACAACGGGTTATTACCTCATCATAAGATACTGGACATCGGTTGTGGCAACGGACGATTAGCCGAAAAACTAACGGACTATTTGTCCGAAGAAGGGGAATACTTCGGCTTCGACATCTCAGCTACACTTATTGAAGCGTCCAAGGCCAAAATTACGGCGCCTAATTTCCATTTTAGCCTTAGTAGTGGAGAAACATTTCCTTTTCCCGATAATCATTTTGATTTTATCGTATTATTTTCCGTATTCACCCACCTTCATGCCCCGACCATTTCTTCCTTCATGAAAGAAATACATAGATTACTAAAAAATACCGGCGTTTGCCTGGCCACAGTGATCATCAATAATGATATTGACAAAGACGCCGGAGATATCCAGCGGATGAAGCATAACTACGCATATATCGAAAGTCTCGTCTTAGAGCAGGGATTAGTGGTAGATTCAGTCCAACAAAAATGGCAGCAAGAGAGCGCTGATCCGGCAAAGGTGCTTTTTTCCGATCTTGAAGGCAGTCAATCATGTTTAAAGATTGTTAAGCCGGATTTCCCCAACAGAATCCGAGTAACCCCCAAGATTTTCAAATCACGCGCCCCCCTTACAGATTGGTTCAACCCTTTAAGCCTTCTTAAAAATCAGAAGATGTTGAAAATGCGGCTTCGACTAGGTCGCCTTTATCGGAAGTTGCTGTACTCCTTGGGGGGGGACTTCGGATTCGGCTTCTTAGCCGGCCCCAAATTGACCGACGGTGTTTGGAAGAACCACCCCGTCACGACTCATCTGGTTATCCAAACCTACGAGAACGGCGCGACCTTTGTCTTCAACTCATCCGACGGGAGCAATTTCGTGATATACCAGGTTACCTCAACCAGCGAATTCCTCATGGAGGGATTTGATATCTACGGTAACAATTTAAAAAAGATCAGCATGTTATTCACAGCCCCGACCGCCGCTACGGTGACCTTTACAGACGACGCCAACGATGAAACAAAGTCGATGCACATGTATAAGTTTTTGGCTGTTAAATAGCCTCTGCCTCAATCTTAAAACATGGCGGTGTTTCACCTCGCTCCTCATCTCCCAGGGCTGCCGGAAATTCACGGCCGGGAGCAGCCGCGGGTATCCTCGGCCAGGAGAACATTGGCATATTTTATCAGGTATTACCCTATGTTATATAACATCCTCGAAATAAATCGGTGTCCTCAATTTAGGGTATCATAATGTCCCATCGAATGGCTGCGCTCGGAGCCCTGGCCCTAGTACCAATAACCGTCACGATCGCCCTGACCGCCTATTTCTACGTCAATATTCCACAGTGGGACCAATGGGATACGGCTGTGATTCTGGCCAAAAAAATCGCCGGCGACCTCTCCTGGCGTGACTTATGGGCCCTCCATAATGAACACCGGTTGCTGTTTCCCAGACTCCTCATGCTCTTGCTTAGCCATTTCTCAAGCTGGAACATTGCCTGGGAACTGGCCCTGAACGTCGGCATCGCTCTCACCACAATGACCTTAATCATCTACCAGCTTTGTTTGACTAAACAATTTATCGAGAAATTTAACGTAGCAGTCTTAGTACCTATCATATCTTTCCTTGTCTTCTCTTTCACTCAAGCGGAAAACTGGCTATGGGGCTGGCAGATAGCCATGTTTCTAAACGTCGCGGCTGTCTGTCTGGGCTTTGTTGCCCTGACGAAAACGCCTTCGAGTTGGATATATTTTCTCTTAGCCATCGTTAGTGGTGTTGTCGCATCTTACTCCTTTGCGCCGGGCTTGCTCTTTTGGCCAATCGGGTGTCTCTGTCTTTGGTTCGGCAAATCGTCTTCACCCAGGGAGCGGCTGTTCCGCGTCGGATTATGGATAGCCATAGGTGCCCTGGTCGTTACGTTGTATCTTCATGGATACACCAAAGCCCAGAATCAATCCGACGTCGGTTACGGCCTCTATCATCCATTGGAATTTGTGTTACACGCCTTGGCCTTTCTCGGCTCCCCCCTGGCTAATTATCAGGTCGGATTTGCCGTAGCCTATGGAATCATTGGTCTCGTGATCTTTTTTTATGCCGGCTCACGGGTATGGCAAAGATTTCATGACCGGCTGGAGTTAGTCGCTCCTTACTTTTGCTTAGGCGCCTACGCCGTCTTGGCGGCGCTGCTGACTACAGTGGGCCGGGTCGGTTTGGGGCTGGACCAGGCTTTGGTCTTCCGGTACATAACTTTTTCAAATCTGCTTTGGATCTCGGACATTATTCTGATATTCTTACTGGTGGCGACAGATTCCACCAAGGCGAAGGCCGTAAGCAAATCAATATTACCTCGCCTGCTAATCTATGGCCTGGGCGTCATCACGCTATTTTCACTGATCCAGTCCTACCGTCGAGCCATCGACTATGCCGACGACCTGCACCGCCACTTAAATGTAGCAAAACAGCATGTTCTAACTCATTATCCAGATTCGATGGACGATAAAATAATTTTGACCATGCATCCGTCCATTGATTTAATAAAATATTTGCTGCGTGTCTTAAAAGATAACAACCTGTCCCTCTTCGCAGGGCGAGAGATTACTCACGTTCAGAGACACCAGGAGGCCCGCTCGCCATATCTGGAAGCAATCACCCCAAATAAGGACGGATTGTGGCGTTCTCCATCTAACAACTACGTTTTTCTGCAAAGCCAAAACAACCAGGAAGTCTTCTGCTTAGCCACGACGGGTAATGGTGGGATTCATGCCTTTTGGGGAGGATATTCTGATAGCCAATGCTTAGATGCAGGAGATATTTCAACCTCTGGGTCCGGTTATTGCCTCCATATCCAGTTCTTCTCCTCTTCCGAGGCCAGATTATATCTAGCCGACCGGACTGGTGACCGGATAGACTCATTCAACATATGTCGGGAATCAGCCGCCGCAGTCGGCGTAGCCACGGACGGGATGTGGCACTCCGCCTCGAAATACCTGCCATATGTCTGTCTGCAACATTATTTTGATAACGGGGCGCTAATGGTCTTAACCACAGGCGGTCAAGATTTTGAGATCTTCTATGGCAACGATGTTGCCGGCGGCAGGTTCCGGGGACGGAGAATCTATCCCAACCTGGATGCAGAAGTCATATTAACCTTTTGCGACCACGAACACGGAGAACTATCAAGTAAACTTACCCCAGGGTCAGAAAAATCGTGGAAAATAACTCGGAATTTGGCGGCCCAAATAACACATTGAACAAACAGGGTAGAAACATTTATGACGGCCGGATGACCCGTGTCGACCTGACTTGATCAGGGCCTCCGGCAAAGCTCTCAGTTCGCCCCGCCATTATCATTCTGCTCAATATATAGCCGCGAAGTAAGTAACCTGAGCATTACATGCCCTTGCCCTGGTTGGCGCCAACCGGTTGCCTGGGGGTGCCAACCAAGTCGCCATATCGAAAGTAACTGATTGTTTTAATAAATAAAACATATTGGCATGTTTTTTGTAGTAGTCTTTCTGCCTCCTTGGGTTGTGCTCTGTTCTGATATCTAACCCGTCATAATTGTTTTAAAGGAGTTCGAGATGAGAAGTCGCCGTTATCTGGTGAGCACTGTGCCGGCTGCCGTCATCATGGTTTCAGGATTAGTGACGCCCAACGTTTCCCATGCCTATCAATGGACTTCTAACGGCCCCTACGGCGGCGACATCAGTTCTCTGGTGGTGGAGTCGGCCGGGGTGGTCTATTCAGAGGATAAAAGACGGGATGTTTAAGACGACCAATGGCAATCTATACGCAACGGGCAATAGCGCGGCGGCAATGGCAAACCTGATATCCTTGGTAGAAATATGCTTGCCATCGCCTTGCCCTTCGATGTTAGTCAAGAATGTAAGCCCTAACTAAAATTTAAGGAGATAACAAAATGAAAC
>JADFXY010000374.1:0-4417 GCA_015233355.1 Deltaproteobacteria bacterium
ACCCGTAATTCCTTCGAGCACATCCATGGTGGCCGTGGGATTGAAAAAATTGGCCGTGCCGATCTGGATGGCGGTGGCTCCGGCGATAAAGAACTCCACCGCATCTTGCCAGGTGCTGATGCCCCCAACCCCGATCACCGGTACATCCACCGCCCTGGCCACCTGCCAGACCATCCGCAAGGCCACCGGCTTAATCGCCGGACCGGACAAGCCTCCCGTGATGTTGGCCAGCCTGGGCCGCCGCGTGGTCAGATCAATGGCCAGGCCCAGCAGAGTGTTGATCACGGTTAAACCATCTGCCCCGGCATCTGCCGCAGCCTTGGCCATGACCGTAATGTCGGTCACATTGGGGGTCAACTTGACCAGCAGAGTCTTCTTTGTCACGGCTCGGACCCGGGCGGTCAACCTGGACGTGGCCTCGGCATCAGTCCCAAAAATCAGGCCCCCGGCCGCGACGTTTGGGCAGGAAATGTTCAGCTCGATGGCGTCCACCCCCTCCTGATCGGAAAGCACCGCCGCAATCTCGACATATTCGTCTTCGGTTTCACCCAGGATGTTGACCACCAGGGCCGGAACCAGATGGCGCAAGTAGGGCAGCTTGTCCCTGATAAATGCTGTCAGTCCCACGTTCTGCAATCCAATGGCATTTAACATCCCGGCCGCTGTCTCCACGATCCGCGGGGGTGGATTGCCCGGCCGCGGTCTTAAGGAGATCCCCTTGACGACCAGGGCCCCCAACCGATTTATGTCTATAATTCCAGCATATTCTTCGCCATAACCGAAAGTCCCGGAGGCGGTCATAACCGGGTTGGCCAAGTTGAGGCGGCCCAAAGTAACAGTCAAATCAGGATGATTCATGCGTTAAATACCTCCCCGGCATCAAACACCGGACCTTCCCGGCACACCCGCAAGTAAGCCGGACCTGGGGCGTCGGCTTTCCGAACAACGCAGCCTAAACAAACGCCCAGGCCACAAGCCATGCCGGTTTCCAACGACACCTGACAGGGACATCCAGCCGCAGCGGCCAGACCGGCCACGGCCTGAAGCATGGCCCTGGGCCCGCAGCTATACAGGCGAATCGGTTCAGAGGCGGCACCCAACTGCTCTTGGACCAGGCTGGTGACCAGTCCCGGCCGTCCCAGGGACCCATCCTCAGTGGTCATCTGGATCTTTACTCCCAATTCAGCCAATTCTTCTTGGCATAGAATGTCGGCCCGGCCTTTTCCCCCGGCCAGGACAGTGACTTCATCCGACCGACAAAAACCACGGTTGATCAGGTCCTGGGCCAGGAAAAAGAGCGGCGCCAGTCCCAGCCCTCCCGCCACCAACAACACCCGCCCCGGGGCTAAGAGAAACCCCCGGCCCAGCGGACCGGTGACTGCCAGAGTTTCTCCCACGGCGGTCTTAGCCAGGATCCGGGTGCCTTGACCGACCACCCGAAACAGGATGTCGAAGCGGCCGCCCATCACCCGATGAATGGAAAACGGCCGAGGGAGCAACGGATCAACCGCCTGGCTGACCCGGACCATAACGAACTGTCCCGGCCCGGCCGCCGCGGCGATCTCCTCGCCCATGAGCGAAAGATGGTAAACATCGTTCGTTATCCGCCGGTTGGCCAGCACCTTAGCTTCGATATGACGGGGTGATCCGGAAGAGGGCTCAGTGATACCGGGCTTTGGATTCGAATCGGTTTGGAACTGACTTTGTTTTTTATCCATAAGTGCCTTATATTATACAGGTGGCTTGTAAGTGTAAGGTGAGTTGCCGGTAAAGGGCGAACATCGCTCGACGGGTTATGGACGCAGCGGACCTTGAATGGGAAAAATCGTTACGTTTCTTCCGGCATTGGATTTTCCGTCGTGCACCACAAAAATTGTTAATAAAATAAATAAGAAACGACTGAGCCAAAACGAACGTCAAGTAAAGTGAATGCGAATCTTTTATCATATTGCTTGCCCTGTTACCATATTTTTTATTAAAATACCTGAGTCCAACGAGTTCGCCAGGCGATTAGGAAACCGTGGTTGACGGACCATAATCTAATCCGCAGATTGCGCCGATTTACACAGATTCAAAAGAGAAATGATCGCAGGTGCCTGCTGGGTTCATCCATCTGCGTTATAATCTGCGGATTCATTGAGGGGCCGGACCGGGGCACTCTCCAGTGTCTTCTCCTGAATTATTCCACCAGATGCCGAATTCCAGACTTTCCGACTGGAAATAATCTGAAACAAAACTTATCTTATAGGAGAAGGATGATGAAACATTTTTTTGTGGTGTTCATTGTATTCATTTTCGGCCTCATCGCCTCATGCACCGGGGGAACAACGAATAACAGCCTCCCGGCGGCCGGGAAAAGCGAGGCCGAGCGCGGTGCAATCAAACTCTACGCCGCGGCCAAGAA
This sequence comes from Deltaproteobacteria bacterium, assembly GCA_015233355.1. Taxonomy (GTDB): domain Bacteria; phylum Desulfobacterota; class JADFXK01; order JADFXK01; family JADFXK01; genus JADFXK01. The sequence goes on from JADFXY010000374.1 coordinate 2,405, forward strand.
AGGATATGTCATGGTAGAAAAAGTCGTTAAGACCAAGGCGGAATGGCGGCAACTCCTCACTCCGGAACAGTATCACGTCACCCGCGAGGCCGGGACCGAACGAGCCTTCTCCGGGATCTACGCGAATAATCACGACAAGGGGGTCTATCAATGCGTCTGCTGTGGCAACGATCTGTTCAACTCGGAGACTAAGTTCGAATCGGGGACGGGCTGGCCCAGCTTCTGGCAACCAATCGCCCCGGAAAACGTCGTCACCCGGTCGGATAACACTTTATTTACGGAAAGAACCGAGGTCCTGTGCAGCCGCTGCGAGGCCCACTTGGGACACGTCTTCAACGATGGTCCGCCGCCGACCGGGCTTCGCTATTGCATGAATTCTGCGGCCTTGAAACTGGTTAAAGGGGAATGAGGTTGCCCCTAAGGCGGAAGATGAGGTCAACCGGCATCAAAAAGGAGGAAACACCATGAACTGGATCATATCAACACCTTTCTTGGTCGTGGCATTTTGTTTGTCACTGATCCTCATGGCCCCGACGGAAGCACCGGCGGCCCAGAAGTTGGAGACGGCCATCTTTGCCGGGGGCTGCTTCTGGTGTATGGAGGCGCCCTTCGACTCACAACCAGGAGTCATCTCAGTCACTCCCGGCTACACCGGGGGAAGCGTCAAAGATCCCACCTATGAACAGGTGTCAGCCGGCGGGACAGGCCACGCGGAATCGGTCCAGATCGTTTATGATCCGCTTCTCATCAATTACAACAAACTGCTTGAAATCTTCTGGCACAATATCGACCCCACGGTTACCGACCGTCAGTTTTGCGACCGGGGACACCAGTACCGCTCTGCCATCTTTTATCAAGGTGAGGCCCAACGAAAAATGGCCGAGGAGTCAAAGACGGCCTTAGAAAAAGCCAAACCATTCCAGGGACCGGTCGTCACCGAGATCTCGCCGGCGAGCCCGTTCTACCCGGCCGAAGAATACCACCGGCATTATTACCAGAAAAACCCCTTACGGTACAAATTCTATCGGACCGGTTGCGGCCGGGACCGACGGCTCAAGGAGTTATGGGGAAGTGCCGCGGGGCATTGATGGAACCACTTGTTGCTTGTTGCTTGTTGCTCGTTGCCGGTTGTCTTGAACAACCAATAGGCAACAATAGAGATTAGGATATGACCGTATCGTTAGACGTGTCCGTTGCCGATTTATAGATATGGAGTGATTTTTTATGAATTGGGCGGACTGACGCCAAAAATATCCTTGCTTTTCCTCACCGCTTGTGCTAAACAATATCTTTTTTTGCCTGGCGAGAGTCAGGCTCCCCTACCTGAATATTAAGCTCTGAAACAGGAGAGAACAATGTCAAAGAGTTGCGAGATCTGCGGGAAGCACCCGGTTGTCGGGAACAACGTCAGCCATGCCAATAACAAAACCAAGCGCAGGTGGTATCCCAACCTGCAACGGGTCCGGACCGTGCTAAATGGAACGGTAAGACGGATCCGGGTTTGCACCCGATGCCTGCGTACCGGCTCGGTGGTCAAGCCGGCCTAATGCCATCTGAAACAGCTTGATCGTACTGAGCCTCCGCCCTTAGGGACGACCTGGAAAACAGACCGAGCACAACAGCTTCTCCAGGATCTTCCCTTAAGGGAACGCGGCCGACGCCCCTTCTTACCGCCCCAAGTACCGGCTGGTCCTTTTCAGAACCCCCTGACCCTTTCCCGCGAAACATATGCCCATCTACCCAGGCTTCGCCCTGCAGGCATCATCATCTATCCCAAGACCGCGCCGGCCCAAAAATGATAAAAAAGGCTCCCTAACTGAATATACAGCGACTTTTTTAATCTATGTGGTTGATTTTTTCTGCGCCGTTAATTAGGTTGATCATGGCCGAAAGTACTTCCGGTTCCGTGCTTTTTTTACCCTGACCAGTTTCCTGGATATGCCAATGCTAAGTCCCGGCAGAATCATGAGTCCCAAGCCGACGGTTAAGACCGCCCGCCCGGCTAACACTTTA
>JADFXY010000375.1:0-4407 GCA_015233355.1 Deltaproteobacteria bacterium
GTTGTTCACACAACTGACCAGGTCGGCTTCAAACATGTTGTCGGCATAGCTCCCCCAGATGTTTCGACAGCAGCCCAGTAACTTGCCATCCCAATTGATCTGGGGCCTTTGCCACATCTCGGAGCACTGGCGGCGGCAGTAGTGCCGACGTTTTTGTTGCATAAATTCCGCCCGGTCGGCGTAACCCAGGTACTGTCTGATCCGGTCTCTGTTCTGCACCGGCAAGCCCCCGGGGAAAAAATTGAGTTTGAAGTCAAGGTCCATCCGCAGCATCTTAGCCAGCAACCCGGCGCGGTCCATTTCGTGTTCATTATGGGAGAAGACCACAAACTGGAAAATGAGCCGGGGTAAGGCCGAGGCATACCGGTCTTTGAGGAAATTGATTTTCTGAATATTGGCTATGACTTTGCCCAGGTCACCGCCCACCCGGTACTTACTGTAGCTTTCCCGTGTTACGCCGTCGACAGCGCATCGGACTCTGGCCGTCCGGTATTTGACCAGAGCTTCCAGGGCCTCATCCGTGGCATCGTTTAGATTGGCTCCTTCGTCGATTTCGGTGGTCACCTGCCTCAAATGGGCATATTCTAAAATCTTAGGCAGCTCCTTGTTCAGAAAGACTTCGCCGAAATTGCCCAACTCCACGCTTCGGATCTGGGGATTCCGGTCGATGAACCGGCGGAAGTCATCAAATTTCAGAACACCCCGCCCGATGACGTCCGCCGTCTCTCCCCTGGTCCTCGGACAAAGCGGACAACGAAGCTGGCAAATGGAACAAGCTTCGATACGGATAGCGGCCGGATTAATCATTATAGCCATATTCTCCAGGTTCTATGACTCGATTGAGTCTTTGATCGTCACAGTTCAATCTCCGATTCACTGATCCAGTCGCCGTGCTCGGCCAGCCACAGATAAGGAGGACATTGCCGGCAAGGCGTATCTTCCCGAGGAGCCTTTTTGCCCATTAGCACGTCTCGAGTATACCTCATTCCGTCATTGTTTATGCAGGTTATCAGATCATCTTCGAACACGTTCTCCGCAAAGGCGTGCTGCCAATTTCTGCTGCAGCCGAGCAGCTTGCCGTCCCAGTTGATCTGAGGACTACGCCACATCTGAAAACACACATGGCGACTGTAATCTCTCTTTTTTTTTACGGCATACTCTTTTCTGTCGGCGTATCCGAGCCACTGCCTAACCAGATCCCGATCTCGTACCGGGAAGGCATCAGGGGTGTGGTTCATTTGGAAGTAGATGTCCATCTTCAACATCCTGGCCAGGGTAACCGCCTGCCGCATCTCATGTTCATTATGGCCGAACACAATGAATTGAAAGACGAGAGCGGGCAAAGGAGAAGCATATTTATCCTTAAAGCGGTTGATCTTTATTATATTATCCATCACCCGGCGCAGGTCGCCGCCGATCCGATATTTCTGATAAGTCTCCTGAGTCGCTCCATCGATGGCCACCCGGACCCCGGTCGTCTGGTACTTGACCAGGGCCTCCAGAGTCTCGGTGGAGGCATCGTTGAGGTTTACGCCATGGTCGATGGACGTGGCCACGTTTTTTTCATGGGCGTACCTGAGGATGTCGGAGAGCTGCCGGTTCAGAAAGGCTTCCCCTTTACTAGCCAGCTCGACTTGCCTGATCTGCGGATTTTTGTCCAACAGCATCTTGAAATGGTCAAAGGATAGGGTCCCCCGGCCCAGGAATGTCTCTGCCCCGGAGGCTACGCAAATAGGACACCGCAATTGACACCGCGTGGAGGCATCGATACGGATGTGCGTGGGAGAGATACTTTGAGCGGCCATAGCCGGCGTTATTAGATTAGAAACCATCGTCACCTGACTTCTTGTGGCTTTGCCACCCAGACAACAAGTTGTCTGGGCCACCCTTCTTCATTACGCGGCTTGTGGGTAGCGCGAACAACTTGCTGCCTGGGCCGCGGAGTTGCAAGAAGAAGTGTTATCCTTTTCAACCTGAAGGGACTAGCGAGAGGCAGTGGTCCACGATCTCGGCCGCCTGTTTGGCCGGGTCAAAAGCGGAGTATTTGGCGGCAAACGCCCCGACGCAGTCGAACATCGCCCCCCTCGCCAGGAAAGACGTCAGTTTTGCCCTGAAATCAGGCTCCGGGTCAAAATAATTGACCATGCCCCCCAGCCCTTGCGCGCAGAGGCGATGCGCCCAGACGGCCTGTTCCAGTTGCATCGGGCAGAACAGAAGCGGCACCCCGGCCAGCAGCATCAACGCCCCGGCATTATGGCCGCCCTGGCTGATCATACCCCGGCATTGTCCGGCCACTGCGGTCAGGTTCACGGGTAAACGGGTGATGCGCAGGTGCGTACCCTCAAATCGGGCGTTATCAGCTCCGGCCGGCTCCGGCAGGTAGGCCAGGACCGTCAGGTCCATCTCCTTTAGCACTTCAATAATCCGGTCACAATACTTGTTGGCCGGATTCAAGTATAGAAATATCTTGTCCCCGCCGCCGGAGGGCCACTGCGGCTCGATCTCAGGGGGTGTATAGATTACCGGTCCCCAGTAACGCATGTCCGGCCGGGGGCCGTAATGGTCCAGTTCCGGGAAGGTGCACAGAACCGGTGCTACGCCGTGAAAGATATCGGCGACAGAGTTTAACGGCGAAGCACCCAACTCCCGCAAGACCGGGTTGACGCTATCCAGAAAATTATTTTCGCTCTTGAGCAGATAGTCCTCGGCAAGGGAAAACCACGGCTGCAAACCCGGCATGGGCGAGACCAACGGCGGGACGGTAAAGCCGGTACCGATGGCCACCCGCCGCAATCCGGCTTTGCCGGCAGCCAGGAGCGCGGTCGGGGCGTGCTCGGCCACCACCACATCCGGCGGCCAGGCTTCAAAGAGGGCCAGCCAGGCTGCCAGGTGGCTCAATAACGACTCCCGGTGCCAAAAGCCGTTACGCAAGAGATTCTGGGCGTAGTTTTGGGACAAGGGGAATTTTTTTTCAGGCGGGCGGCATTCCGTAACCGAAAAAACATCGATTCCATGTGCCCTTAAAAGATTCTCTCCCATTGAGCCGCTTTTGATCGCCGCGGCCACCTGATGCCCCCGCCGGCGAAATTCCAGGGCCAGGGGCAGGATCCGGAACAAATGCCCCAGCCCTCCTCCAATTTCCCAGCAGAACAAGATCCGCGGCATCAGAATTTCCTTCCGGTGGCACCGTTAGCCGCTCGCCCCAGGCATCTCCCGGCTTGCAAGCCGGAGCAGATATCAAGAATAACCACCGGCATCCAAACTGTAACTTCCTCCGTTAGCAGTCACACTCTCCAGGTCATAATCCGTGATCATGGGGGTAATCCATTCCAATTTTTGATCTTCCATCCCGGTCATAGTCTTATTGTTGTCCATAGACGTCTCCCTTATGTAGTTTTTCAGAGTCACCATTCCGTGGTCACGCAATGACGATAATCTTACGGGAAGCCAACTCATCTAGAAAATTAATAACCTCAGTCCGGCATACCTCCGGGCTGACTCGAAAATCACTGGTCAATATCTCACATATCGCCGCCACCGAGCGGGGTTGGTCCAGCAATTCCCAAATTCGGGCCGCGGTGGGGTTCAACCGATGGTAGTTACCGCTGTCTATATTGGCCATGACCATCTCATCGTCGATCATCCCGGCAACTATTTCCATTTTCCTGGACACCACGGACTCAGGCGTAATGCTGTTCATGGGCGCTCATCCTCCTTCTCTGCTCCCGGCGCGGCCGGCTCTGCTCCTGTAACGGCTTCAATCCGGCCAGACCGATCAGCCCCCTCAGGTCTGGAAATCCTGTTCCAGGAACCTTATCAGATCTTGATCCAAAAGTAAATGCTCTGGTATCTGAATTTTCAGGACTGGGATTGCCGCGGCCAGGGCCTGGACGGCATTCAAATGGGTGGCTATTTTGCCCAACCCCCGGACAAAGCGGACACAGAAAGTATTCTGCAGCAAGGCCTGGAATTTGTCACCTCCGGTCAACGGGGTGATCTTCAATTCAGGCAGCCGGGTCCGGGAAATGATATAGATTTTTTTCAACGGTTGGGGACGATTTTGAAATTGGCCTCCGACATCTATGGCTTGTTTCCCATAACTGGGCCGGACGGTCCGATATTTCAGCGAGCCGTGGCCGAATTCCTTAAAGACTTGGGGCCAGAGCTTGATTTCGGGGTAGCCGGGATAAACCATGAATTTTCCGTCAACCGGGACAACCACCGCGATATTGTCATCCATGAGCTGATAGCCCTGCCTCAGAAAGCTCGCCGCCAGGGTGGATTTGCCGGTACCCGACGGAGCACAAAACACGACACAGCCGTCGTCGAGGTTGATGGCGCTGCCGTGCAGAGGCAGTAAATCCCGCTGGTGCAGCAACGCCCCTAACGCCCAGCCCAGCAGGACCA
>JADFXY010000376.1:0-4389 GCA_015233355.1 Deltaproteobacteria bacterium
ACCGATATGACCCGCTTCTGTCAATCCCATTGGTCTCCCTCCCCCCGGGGGGAGGGAGACCAACCAAAGAATCCACCACGGAGAAAGATCCTAATGGGGAAATTACAGAAAGAACTTTACACTACTCTCACGCCGGCACCTCATATAATATTGTATACATCTATATTATAAGATCTAAGGCGATGAAAGCAAATATTATTTTTCCTTTTTTTGCAATCGTCCTCTTTCTTAAATAGTAACTGCACATTAACCGGTATGTTAGGCCGATTCAAAAGAATGCTTCGGCCAGGGAGTTGGAATAAAGATGCGGGTGCGTACGTGGATGGAGTCCCGGTCAAATGATCAGCCCTATAATTATTTTCTGGATAGCATCGCCTGAACTCAGAATTAGGTGCCCGGTACCTGTGATCCACAACCCGGTACACCTCAACTGGATATTATTTATACAGTCACCTTCAAGGTGCATATTAATTATCCAGCTTGGGCCGGGTTTGGATCCGACCGGCTCTTGATGACGAGATCTCTCTTTTATAAGTTGTCATGTAAATAGAATTAGTTACCATAATGTTCACCTCCTTGTTACCTATTTGGCATTAACTTTGCTAAGCTTAGAAAGCAAGAAAACAAGGTCAAGCAGAAATTGTTAACCCAAGTTATCTTGGAGGTGTGATCATGATTCGAAAAATCTATTTGATCGCAACCATTATATTGATCCTGACGGTGGCCGGCACCATGGCCTGGGGCTGGGGCGGCGGGTTTGGTCTCTGCTACGGAGGAGGCCAAGATGAAGAGCTGGGAGCTTGGATCGGCTCGGGCGGTTACCAGCAGATCTCCGGCAATTAGGGCTATTATTGTGCAGAATATGACCCAGGCCGAGGATAGCGGGACTCCGGTCACCTTAGAGGCGACAACAGTGTTATTTCAGGGCAGTCAGGTCGAGTTGATTCGACCAACCCCCGCAGAGGTTACCCTGAACGCCCCTAACGATCCACCTGATTTCTTTTAACTTGAATCGACAACCATATAACATATCACGTATCCTTAAAAGGAGGAGTAAACATGAACCGTAAAGCAATATTGGCTTTGGTTTTAGTTATGGGTTTGATCATCGCCGCCGGCGCAGTCTGGGCGGAACAAGGTGCGACCACAGGCACCGGCCCAGGGTATGGGTCTGGTCGGGCGTGTTGCGCTGGTGGTGGTGGCGGAGGTGGCGGAGGCGGTTGGTGCAACTTCGGCGATCCGGCCCTGGGTGAAAAGTTCCTCAAGGATACCGAAAAACTGCGGGCCGACCTATATCGGAAGCATACCGAACTAAACTATCTGCTGGCAGCCCAGCCAATCGACGAAGCGAAGGTCAAAGCCGTTCAAAAAGAGATAAATAGTTTAAAGGCCCAAATGGCTGACAAGAAGGTTGAGTACATGATGGAAGCCAGAAAAAAAAATCCCAACTGGACTCCAGGTAATGGACGGGGCGGCTGCTGCGGCCGTGGACCCGGCGGCGGATATTAGCCTGGACGGCTGGTCACTACCCCCGGCTCAGCAAGGAGCCACCGAATCATCAAGTTAAATTATCGCTAAACCCCTCGTAGTATCCCACTAACCATAAACCTCCTGCACGTCGGATGTGAGTCAGCTCAGGCTGCTTGCGTCCGTCTGCATTTTTGGGGCGAGGTCATTCCGTTATTTTACATACCTACCGGTAAGTAATTTTTCCCTTGACTTCCCATTGCCGCCTAAATATGATTCATAATGACTCGATGTATCGAACGTGTTGCGTGTTGCGTGTTGCGTGTATATCGATAGCTTCAACAAGCAACGAGGAACCAGCAGCCAGTAGGGAGCTAAGAATGCCCAGGACCGGCAAAAATAACGGGGTACAGGATCAGGCGGTCCGCCGGAGCCTTCTGATCGGGGCGACCCGGCTGTTTGCCCAAAAAGGATACGCCGCCACCAGTGTCCGGGAGATTGTGGCTGAATCCGGCGTGACCAAGCCGACGCTCTATTATTACTTCGGCAGCAAGGAAGGCATCTATCTGGAGCTGATGGGATCCACTTTTGCCCGTTTCCGGGAGCTATTGGAAACCAGCCGCAGGAAGCAGGGGACGGTCCGCGACCGACTCTTGGACTTAGCCGATAATCTGATCTCTATGTTTGCCCAAGACATGGATATAGCCCGGATGATGCACCGCATGTACTATAGCCCGCCCCAGGGCGCCCCGTTTTTTGACTTCGATGCCCTTCATCACCGCCTCATGGAAACCATCCAGGATTTGATATCAGAGGGAATAAAGACCGGGGAACTACGCGGGGGGGTGCCCCTGGACATGACCTGGGCCATCTTGGGCGCATTGCATGTGGTCTGGGAAGCCCAGATTTGCCATCCTGACATCGCCCCTGGACGGGACGGTCTTCTTCGGATTCTCGGCCTCATTTTTCAGGGGATTTCCGCACATCATGACGGCGAATCATAACCAAGAAACGACCCCCGCGATAGCATGATGAACGATTTTTTAAGGAGTAAGGGCATGTGGCAGGCAACAGTGAGGAAGATGATGCGGTTTGGAATGTTCCCGGCCCTGGTGTTGGTCTTAGCCGGATGCAGCGGGAATGGAGAGGCGACCACGAAAGTGGCCGGTCATCCTCCGGTGGCCGTAGAGGCGATCAAGGTTGTCCCGAGCAGCCTCAATGAGACGGTGGAGGTGGTGGGATCGCTGGCGCCCAAATTTCAAGCCGACGTCAAGTCGGAATATGCCGGCCTGGTCAAGGAAGTGTACGTCACCGAATGGGTCAAGGTCAAAAAAGGGGACAAACTGGCCGTCCTGGACAACCGGGAATCACAGGCGTCGCTCAACAAAGCCAAGGCCGCGGTGGAGGTGGCCAGGGCCAACGTCCTCCAGGCTCAAGTGTCCCTCAGCCGGGCCGACCGGGAACATAATCGGCTCCTTAAACTGAAAGAGTCCGGATTAGCCACCCAGCAGGGTCTTGACGAATCCATAACCGAGAAGCAAGCCGCCTCGGCCCGATTGGTCGCGGTTAAAGCCCAGGTGGATAATGCCCAGCAGGAATATAATCAGACCATAGCTCGGAACGCCAAGACGGTGATTTATGCCCCCATGGACGGAGTGGTGTCTTTTCGTGGAGTCAATGTCGGCGATTTAGTTGGGGAGATGGGCAGTCCCAAGGTCATGTTTAAGATAGTCTCCAATAAACTACTGGACCTGACCTTTACCGTCCCTTCCCGCAAAATGGGCGCGATCAAGGTGGGCCAGCCCCTGGATTTCACCTCCGATGCTTTTCCCGGCCGGAAGTTCACCGGCAAGGTTATGTTTATCAACCCCATGGTGGACGAAACCGACCGGTCCCTGAAGGTCATAGCCGAGGTCCCCAATGACCCCGAAGTCCTGAAAGGCGGTCTCTTCGTCAAAGGGCATATTCTGACCGGGGTTAAGCAGAATGTCCTGTTGTTACCCAAGAGCACCCTTTTTTCCTGGGACTTGGCCACGGATAAAGCCCAGTTGTGGGTAGCTCTGGCCGATACGGCCGACCGCCGCCGAGTCACCACGGGGCTGGTCCAGGGAGATCTGGTGGAGATTACCGATGGTCTCAAACCCGGCGAGTTAGTCATTACCCGGGGGGGATATAATCTTAAAGACGGCGACAGAATTAAGCAGGCCGCGGTGAAGGGCGAATAAGCTTATGGTTCTCTCCAACTTATCTATCAAAAGGCCGGTTTTTGCCGCAGTCATGATGTTGGCCCTGGTCACCCTGGGCATATTCTCCTATCGGCGTCTGGCCATCGACATGTTCCCGGATGTGGAAATCCCGGTCATCTCCATTATCACCAAGTATCCCGGCGCTTCTCCGGAAACGGTGGAACGGGAGGTCAGCCGCCGGATTGAAGAAGCGGTCAATCCCATCGCCGGGGTCAAGCATGTCATCTCCTCCTCCAGGGAAGGGGTGTCCAATGTTGTCGTCCAGTTTCACTTAGAATACAAAGTCAACGAAGGATCGCAAGAAGCCAGGGCCAAGATCAACGGCATCCGGGGCGACTTGCCCCAGGGGATTGAAGAGCCCATTATCCAGAAACTGGATTTCTCGGCCATGCCCATCGTCTCCCTGGCCGTCCGGTCCGACTCCATGACCGCCCGTGACCTGACCACTCTGGTGGAGAAAAAGGTCAAACGCCGCTTGGAAAACATCTCCGGCGTGGGCAAGGTCGACCTGGTGGGGAAACAAAAGCGGGAAGTAAACATTAATCTGGACCCGGCCCGGTTGGAGTCTCTGAAATTGGGGGTCGATGAAATCATCTCCGGGATCCAGTCCGAGAATGTGAATACCCCCCTGGGCCGGTTAACTCACGGGGCCGGCGAATACTCCATCCGGGTGTCG
>JADFXY010000377.1:0-497 GCA_015233355.1 Deltaproteobacteria bacterium
CACAATTAGTCCTTGAAATTTACCCCAAAAACCTTTACATTGGTTTTAGGAACCCTTTAATGTCCGCGGCCGCAGGACTCTTCCCAGCCGCTCCGAATTTGCTATAGACATTCCCCTGTTAATAAATTCACTCACCCCAAAACCCGACTTACCTGCTTCTTGCCCCAGATTCAATGAAAAAGATTTTTTTGATCTGAGCCAAGCCGTCTCTACCAGAAAACACACCGGGTCCGGGCTCTTCGATGACAGCCGGTCTGTTTCTCTAATTCCGCAAATAGATACTCTCAAAACCCAACTCGCCGCCCTAACACCTAACCGGCAACCCGAAACACGCAATCCCTAACACAATGAATCAGCAAACAACATCGCTCAACACGAAACTCGCAACCCGAAACACACGACCGGAAGCCGGCAAAAAACATTATGGTCAAATTATATCCCCCCAGAAGCTTCGGCACAGTTCGCCACCCGGCTAAGACCCTGGTGGATTTGGCGCG
>JADFXY010000377.1:527-4386 GCA_015233355.1 Deltaproteobacteria bacterium
TGCTCAGAAGTCTTTCATTATCCACGGCCACCCGGCTTGATATTACCCCGGCCACCGCCCTGGCCGGATTTTCAGAGACCATCCTGGCCTGGCTGAGTGGTGATCAGGATAGTCAAATCCTGGACCTGGCCTGGCGGATAGCCCACAAATTCGGTCTGAGTCTGTATAGCCAGACGGATAATCGGCCGGACGTCCACACTCTCTCCGGTTTTTTTGACGACATTTACCAAGAAATAAACGAGCTGGTCACGGCGGCCGGGTTCATTGAAATGTCCGAGGGATTGACCACGACGCTTCAGGTAATTGAACTGCTGTATCGCATAATCTCTGAAGTCAGAGAGATCGAGGACAAACTATTGGACCTGGTGCTGGATCTCAAATCCATCACCGGGGGAGCCGCGGAATCGGCGCCGCCACAGGTAGGAGTCCCGGCCCAAGAGTCAGCCGGCCCGTCCATAACAGCCTCGGCGGACACTCCTGGAACAAGGGCCGGACGGGTGGATAAGTACAAGCAACTAGACGGTTTCATCGACAAAAAGATGGCCGAAATGATTTCCCGGGTAGAGCTGGCCGCGGCCCGGGACCGGATTCTGGACAGGCAACCCCAGCCGGCTCGATTGGACAAAAAGCAACTGGTCAAGACCATGACCGGGGCCATCTGGGCCGAATGGGCCCTGCCGGCTGAACGGATCACCCAGGAGCGGGGGTTGGCCGGGATATTTCAAATTCAAAATTCCATCAGAACATGCCGGGATGGTCTCATGGGGCTGATAGACCTGACCGACGAACTGACCCAGATGATTCAGGGCCTGGTCTGGAAATCCTTCCCGGCTCTTTACACCTTGACGACCATAGACGAAGCCAAAATTCACCTGCTCATGGGCGCGGCGGAGGGTCTTCAGGCCTGTGGGGAAAATGGATATCCCCTGGAATTGACCGAAGGAGACAAACTGGGCATGGTCACGGTGGGCCGCGAGCAAGTGATGATCTTTCGTGATGGCAACGAATTCGTGCCTTATGATGACCAGGGGACGAAGCTGCGTCTGAGCTCTAACCCGCTCCACCTGGATATTTTGAGTAATACCGCCACTGGGCAAAGACGGGAAGTGTTTAGTCAGGGCTGGTGTCTGGATAAAGATGGGAAAATGGTTCCGCTCAGCGTCCAGGAGAAAAAGGAGCTTTTTCATGGAACCGAGGCTGGACCGGCCGCCCCCGGGGTGAGACCGGCCAAACCGTGCCTGTCCATGTCCGTGCCCAGTGACCTGGGCTTGTTTTCGGTTTATGTCTGGCCGAGTGAGCGATTCGACACTCGGGAAGTCCCGGCTCAATTGTTTACCGTAACCATTGGCCGGAAAATCTATCGAGGGTTGATGGTGGCGGGGATTCTGGACCAGGTTAATGATGCCGACGGCAACTATTTAGTCCCGGCGCCCGACATGGCGGTCAAGGTCATCCAGGCTGCCGCGGCCACTAAGAAAGACACCCTGATGGTGCAAATTGAGGATATTGCACTAAGCCGGAAGATGTCCAAGAATGACGGCCGGGTGGTTTTCAGCCTCATCAAGCGAACCCAGGATGTTGGTCAGTTGCGTCATGTGATTGACGGCCGGCGGCAATTTCACAACGTCTCGACCATGGACCTGTATGTCCTGAATGCCTCACTGGAGAAAGACAGAGAGGAAACGGAACAAAGAACCATTCTGACCGTTCCGGCCGCCGCCGGCAAAAAGCTCCAGGTTATCGTCAAACCCGGAACCATGCGCCGGGAAGTGACCAAAGCCCAGTTGCTTCCAGTCAACGCCTTGACTGAGCTGGGCGCCAAGAATCCCGATGACCGAATTATCTGCCGGGCCGTGGTCAATTTCACTTCGGGCAAGCCCCAGATTCTCTGGATTCTGGATGGGAAAGGGCATCTGGTCGTCATTACCAAACGTAAATACATGGAAAGCAACCAGGGCAAGATCACCAACGCGACTACCGCGGATGGCCGCCGGTTCAAGGTGGTGATGAAAGACGGCGCGGCCACCTGCAAACTGACGATTGAGAAGAAAGATATCTTCCACAAAGCCAAGAACCCCTTTGACGGCAGGAAGCCCGATGCCGGTGGAAATGGCACGGAATATGTCATAGACATCGAGCACGTCGAGTTGCATAAGTTCAGCGCCGAAGACGGCCAGTGGCTCTTTACCGCCATCTTCAAGGGACCGCAAGCCATTAAGGTCATCACCAAAAACGGCCAGGCCCTGGATGTGTCCACACCGCACCTCCAGGCCATGATTGAGGCCATGAATACCGGCAAGCCAAGCGCCCAGGTGACAGCCGGTGAAGCAGCCGTGTGGGACGTGCCCATAGGGGTGAGCAAAGAGGGCACGGGATTACTCAAATCACCGGTGATTATCGACCAACACCAAGAGATGCCTCAGGAACTCCTCCCCGAAGAGACCACGGCCTCGACGGTGCCGCTCTGGCAAATAGCCACAGAAAAGGCCTGGATGCTGTCCATTGAATCGGCCCAGGACCTGGTTATCCGGCTGCTGGTCAGGCGGGGTGAGATTGTCACGCCTATTGTTCCGCGGGACCGGGAGACACCCAAGCTAACCCGCGGTCAAGTTTTTACCCTGGAGCCGGGGCTGCAATTGATCATGGCCGATGGCCGGGCCGTGACCGTCCGGATGCGCGAATTGCTTACCACCAAAGACATGATCCCGGCCATCGATACCAAAAAGGAGCCCGTCGAGATAAGAAAAAACGCCTTTCCGGCCCTGGTCGCCGAAGCCCGGTCCATCCGTAGGACGATCAGAAAAGCACGGCTGCTAAAATGGCAACTGCTGGATGTCACCTCAGACGACGGCTGGCACAAGGTGGGTCAGACACGATTGGAGACGATGCTGCTCGACCAGACCCAGGTGCAGTTGGTGACCGTGGATAATGAAAGACTTCTGATCAATCGGGAGCAAGCCGATACATTGCTGAACCGGGGCTGGGTCAGCCTGGCCGCGGATAACGGCGAACCCTTTGATGTGGAACGAGAGCAGGTGTTCAACATTATCCTGGCCGACGAGATCAATCAAAACCTGGCCGGGATGGACCAGGCCCGGCTGATTAAGCGGATCGCCGGACTCACCGGACCAACCCCGGACCTGGTTCAGGTGATTATGGATGACCAGGGCGAAGTCTGGGACATCCGGCCCGACCCGGAGCAGATCAGCCGGGTGACCCAGGACTCTCTCATAAACATAATCGCTGAGAACGCCTGGGTTCTAAACGCCAACCGGACCTTGTCCAGCCTGCTCGACCAGGGCCGGGCGGACCGCCACCGGATTATCCCTTTCTTGAGAAAACTGCGAACCATCAGCCTGTGCATCCTTGAACCGGACAACCGCCGCGAGTGCATCGGGTTACTGGAGCAGATCCGCCGGGCCCTGGCCGGGGATGCGGATGTATCCGCCGATTTCACCCTGGTCACCTCATTGGACGCCCTGGAGGGTAAGCTCAGGGAAAAAATCGAGAGTACAGTCAGAAGTGCTTTTCTCCTGCTGATCACCGGTTCCGTCAAGCTTTATTCTCTCCTGACCGGGTTCAAGCCGGAGACCAACCAAGACAATCTCCTGCTCCGGCTGGGAGACCGGAATTCGGCCGGGGCCACCGGCTGGATACAAGAGCTGCTGGATACGGCCGGGGGGCTCGATGCCATAGGGCGAATTATCTCCGAGGCGGCCGGTCGAATCGGGGATTTTGAACAGAAGATCAGAAGACTGGTCACTAGCCTGGCCCAGCCGCAAACACCCGATACCCGTCCCGTGCTCCTGGAGGAAGTCAAGCAGGAGATCAAGGAAGAAGGTCTCTACCAGGCCATTCA
>JADFXY010000378.1:0-4385 GCA_015233355.1 Deltaproteobacteria bacterium
CCGGCATGTGGGTATCAATGAATTCACGAACCCTTTGCCTGAAATCTTCGACCCAGACCATAATCGAACTGGGCGGTTCACGGCCTACGACCACCGCCAACCGGTTTCCCGGAATATGGCCGAGCAGGGAGACCCCTTTGCTCAACATATGCAAGCGATAGTCGAATAACCCGGGATTATTGTAGTTCCGAACGGGCCGCAGATCCACCCGCATCCGGACCCGGTCACCGTATCTGAACACCGGGCCGCTTTTGTCGATGCTCAGTTGAAAGATGCCGGTTCGGGGCAGATCCCGGTCCGGCTGGTGCTCCCATTGCGCATCCACCACATAGACGGCATGGTCCGGATAAAAAGCCGGCTGGTCAATCACCACCCCGGTCAAAATAATTGGTCCGGCATCTTGCCGGTACCAGATATCATTTGGCGGATGATATGGCTCTAATGCGGACTGGACCAGCCACAAGCCCAGCAGGAAGAAAAGAAGGACACCCCCGGAAGACGCCGCCGGCCCGGTCCAACCGATAGCCGCGATGATGATCAAGACCCCGGCGCCGGCCGCCAGTCCCACCAGCGTCCAGTATAACGGCCAGGGGACTTTTTGACCGCAAATCAGCCCGGCGACGAATGCCCCGAACAGCGCCGTGTTGGTGGCCGAGAATAGCACTCTTGAGGTCCGGCGGTAGTTCGGCACCATCCTCCTCTACTTCTTGTCCGGCCCCTTAACCGGGGGGACCTTAAGTTCCAGGTCGGGCGGCTGCCCATACAAGTCTTTCTCTTTGATGATACTCGGGACGACGTCTTTCAATTTTCCCTTTTGAAGATCTTTCATCTCATTTCTCTTCTTCTCATATAGAACCATCGCCTCGGCAGTGCTTTCAATGATATGGGGGGTCAAAAAGACCATCAGGTTCTCTTTAATGGATTCACCGGTGCCGGTTTTGAACAACCAACCCAAGGCCGGCACATCGCCGACGCAAGGAGCCTTGCTGATGGTTTTACTGGATCTGTCCGAAATCAATCCACCGATGACCACGGTATACTTGTCGGGTACGATCACCGTTGTTTTGGCCGTTCGAACATTGGTGCTGGGGGCCAGGAGGACATCCCCGGACTTCCCGGTCACGGTGGCGTTAATGACATTCTTGACCTCTTCTTCCACGGCCAGCCTGACCATCATATCCTTGGTAATATGCGGCGTGACCTTGAGTGTGATACCCACATCTTTGTAATCAAAGCTCTGGATGGCCCGATCCGTCGTGGCCGTCCCTTGATCGACCCGAGTGGTAAAAGGAATGTTTTGGGCCACCTTGATCGTCGCCTCTTCATTATCGGTGGTCAATATTTGGGGTGTGGACAACACATTGAAATCCGTGTCGCTTTGGTTTGCTTGAACCAGGGCGCCCAATGACGGGAAAGTCACTCCGCCGTAGGTGATGGTCTTACCCAGCACCCCCAGGGCGAACCCGGCCGGGGCCTGAAAACTGGGGGTGGTTGATTCCAGATTGCCCAAGAGGCTGCCCATGGCCCCGGTTGAACCGGCCGTGGAACCGCCGAACCAGTAGCCTTTACCCCCGCCGGCATTATAGTCATTCCCCACCAGCCACTCCACTCCCAACTGGAGGTTCTTATCAGTGCTCACCTCCACGATCAGACATTCCACATAGACCATGGACCGGGGAATATCCAACTTGCCGATAACCTCGGACAGGGTGGCGTATTCTTCCGGCGTTGCGGTAATAACCAGCGAGTTGGTGGCCTTATCCGGGGTGACTTTGACGTCTTTGGAGATGACCGGAGGCTTGGCTTTCTTGGGGTCTTCGCCTTTTCCAGGCAAGTCGGCTATAACCTTGGCGATATCTTCGGCCACTGCATTTTTAAGGTAGAACACGTGAATATTGGACCGGCCCCTGGGCGTTTTCGCGTCCAGGCTTTCCACCAGGTCCTTTAAACTTTGCGTATCTTGAGGCGGGGCCATAATAATGACGGAATTTGTCCGTTCGTCCGCGATCACCCGGACCGAGGTGGTCTGGCCGGCTGGGGTCGCGCCGCGAAAAACACTGCCGGCCGACTTGATGCCCCGTTCGGCCACCTCCTTGACCTCTTTGGCGATATCTTTGGACTCCCCGTGCTTCAGGTGGATGACGGTTAATACGTATTCAAATCCGGCCACGTCGATTTCTTTGATAATGCCCAGGATACGGCGGATATTGGAGGCATAATCGGTCACAATGACCGTATTGGTCGGGGGATAGGAGAGAATGGAGCTGTTCCGGGAGATGAGCGAAGCCAGCCGGTTCTTGATTTCTTCGGCATCGGTATGTTTCAAGGGAATGATCTGGGTGATCATCCGGTCTTCTTCACCGGCCCGGCCCTGGTCCCGGGTTCGGATCTCCACGTCCTTTTCCCGGGCTTCCCGAGCCGCGACTATCTTGATGGCGCCGCCCGCCGGGAGGGTGGTAAATCCATTAACTTCCAGAACGGATAGAAATACCCGGTAGGCTTCTTCCACGGTGATTTTAGTCGGGGAGACAATGGTCACTTCACCTTTGACGTTGTTATCCAGGACGAAGTTTTTGCCGGTGATTTTACTGATGAACTTAACCAGGAGCCGGATATCCACATTGTTGAAGTCCATGGTGATCATAGAGTCTTGCTTCCCGGCCGACCCTTTGAAGGCGCCTGGGGCATCAGTCACGCCTGCCTGGCCGGAGGTTTCGGTATCGGGGATCTTGGCCTCTTTAGTCATTCTGGCCGCCGTAGCGTCCGGCAAAGGAGAAAATCCTTGAAAGATGACCAAGGCAACGATTAGACTTACTAAGATGTTGATATTCATATCCCCTCGACGGTTATCGGGTTGGATTGACGACGGTTTTGAATTCGGGTAAGTCCCTCAGTTTTTTCAGGTCGGGATCATTTCGGGCCGATTTGGCTACTTCGGGATCCAGGGAGGCGGCTTTTTGGAGCAAAGACATCCCCTCCCGGAGGTCGCTCTGTTGCACCGCCAGGCAGGCGGAATTGTAGTAGGCGTCGGCGTAGCCTGGATTTAGGGTGATGGCCTGATCGAATTCCATCTTGGCCGCATCGATATCCCCTTGCTTAAGATAGACAATTCCAAGGTTATTGTGAACCCGCGGATTATTGGATTCCAACTTCAGGGCCCGGCGGTATAGTTCGATGGCCTGGTGTTGGTCATGCTGGTTTACGAAGACCAGGTTGGCCAGATTGACCAGGGCCTGGTGCAGCGTTGGATCCACCGCGACGGCCTGCCGGTACAGGACCTGAGCCTGGCGGGTTTCGCCCCTCGCCTCCAGGTCCAGGGCCTTGTTGTAAAGTTGTGTGCCTGCGGGCACGGCGGAACGTGGAGTTGAAGGTGCAACGGGTTTTCCACCGGGTGCTGCGGCCGGGTGATCAGCCGTCGGCGTTGCTTCAGGAGAGGCCCCGGACGGGACAGGCCCTGTTTTAATTGCCGGCTCAGGCCTGGTGTCACGTTTGGCGGGTTCATGGCCGGTCGCGTCTGGGGCTGTGGAAGCAGGGAGGTTAGTCTTGCCGTCAATGGCGGCGCCTCCGCCGGCCGGCGGTTGATTTTTGGTGGATAAGCCCCGCCCTGGTAATGATGGAGCCGTCTCGTATGCGCTTTCTTGGGACTGACCGGCCGGAGGAATGGTATCCTGCTTTTCCGGGGCTGATGAGACCACCCGTGAGCCGTCGGACTCCACCGGACAAGGTGCCGGGTCTGGACCAGCCGCGTTGGAAGCCGAAGATGAAGGCGATGGGGCGGCCGGTGTCTTGGCGGGGATCGCAACCTGGGCCACGGGAGATGTCCGGGATACCTGGACCGGTCTCCAGAAAATTAAGTAATCCAACGGCAGATGAGACCCGTACCGGACAACGCCCAGGGCGACCACCCCCAACCCCAGAATCGTTCCCAAGATCAGGATGGAGCCTTTCCGTCTAACGGGATTAGCCTCATCGGAAACGCGGCTCAGGGGCGGCGCATAGCTGTTATCCGCCGTGTCTTTTGCTTTGCGCGCCTTAGTCAAGGCGTCATTAATTGAACTCATCTAAATGTTTCCCGTTAATTGGAACAGCATGGCCCGGGTTAACGGGCCGATCCGTCCATCCACCTCAAGACGGTGGTCACGCTGAAATCGTTTCACCGCAGCTTCGGTGAGCTGGTCGAACTGACCGGTGGGAGGGGCTTTAAGATAACCGAGTTGGCTCAATTGCTTTTGGAATTGATTGATAATTTCGCCCTGCATCCCGACCCCGAAACGGATTCCTGAGCTGTCTTTATCGGCCAGAAATAAGATTACCCGACCAAACCAGGCCCGGTCAATCCATCTTACTGGAACTGCCTTAATTTTTTGATAATTTTCAACTACAGC